>NZ_JBSFDF010000015.1:0-145352 GCF_053593795.1 Streptomyces sp. NPDC002104
GGACATGCCGCAGAGCATCGAGGAGTACTGGCCGTACTACCACCGGATGCTGGCCCTTTCGAGGGGCCCGGCCGCCGCCGTTCGCGTTCCGCTGTCGCCGCCTCAGCCGGCGGTGGTCGCCGGGGACGGCTCCGGTTCCCCGACGGCGGGCTGCGGCTGCTGCGCCTGCTGCGGCCGGCGGTCCTGCGGCTGCGCCGCATCGGTCCCGCGCTGCTGGAGCCTGCGGACGAACCACGGCGTCCAGTTCTTCAGCTTCATGGCCGGCGACTCGATCAGGTGCCAGGAGAGCGCCGCGAGCACCAGCGTGCCGGCCATGGCCAGCAGCAGGAAGACCGGCTTGCCGTACTTGGCGTAGCCCAGCAGGGCCAGCGCCTGCTCCACGGTGAAGCCGTAGATGTAGATGCCGTACGAGTAGTCCCGCTTGCGCCCGATCTTCTGGAACGGCCGCGGCAGCCGGACCGCGAGCCACAGCAGCAGGTACGCGAACGCCGGGTAGCCGAAGACGAAGACCCCGCCGAAGGCCAGCGTGCCGCCGAGCACCGCGGCGCACAGCAGCGCCAGGCCGTCGTGGACCGGCACCCGGTCGCGGTACAGCTGGAACGTGGCGCCGATCAGGAACACGAAGCACAGGTGGATGATGAAGTGCACCGACATGGCGCCCAGCAGCGGCACCTCCACGGCGGCGCTCATGTTGCCGGGGATGCCGCGCAGCGAGGGGGCGGCGATCCAGTCCCGCAGGATCAGGATGCCGAGCAGGACGGCCGACAGCGGGACGAGCTTGCGGGCCCGGGTGAGGACGCCGGAGGCGGCCAGCACGCCGACCATCACGTAGCAGAGGATCTCGTACTTCAGGGACCACAGGGCGCCGTTGACGCCGGGGTCGAAGTTGGTGCCGCGGGCCTTTCCTTCGGCCAGCACGCCGGCTATGTCCCAGTGGGTGCTGATCGAGGTGTTCCAGGTGCCCTTGAGGTAACTGAGCGGGCCCTGGGGGTGGTTCCAGTACCCGTCGACCGAGCCGTGGAGGTAGGAGTACAGGAAGGGGACGATGATCAGCGAGGAGACCAGGAGCGAGCCCCACAGGCCGGGCAGGATGCGCAGGGCGCGGTGCCAGGCGTAGCGGCCGGAGGTGCTCCGGGCGCCACTGCCCGTGATCATGAACCCGGACAGGACGAAGAAGCCGATGACGGCCATCTTGCCGACGTCGGTCTGCGCCCCGCTGTACTTCCACAGCGGGTCCAGGGGGCCCCACCCGAGCGGCCACACGTGGGAGAGCACGACCGACGAGGCGAGCAGCAGGCGCAGGACGCCGAAGCTGTTGGCCCGCGGTGAGTACAGCTCACCGAGGGTTCCGCGCCTGCCGGGCAGGACGGGTGCGCTGCGAGACATAGGGGAGTCAGACTTCCTTGGAGGGGGTCCGCCGGGGGGCTCGGCGGTGGGCCTGGGGGACCGGCGGTCCGGCTCAGACGCCGACCGGCGGGCGCACGGCGGTCCACAGCTCGGCGACGGCGTCGCGCAGGCTCCGGACGGGCTTCCAGCCCAGCGCCCGCTCGGTGGCGGAGATGTCGAGCTGCTGCCACTCGGTCTCCGGGCCGGTGCCGGCCGGGGCGGGCACCTCCACGATCCGCGTCGGTACGCGGCTCTCCTCGATCAGGAGCTCGACCACCTCGCGGGCCGACGTCGCCCGGCCGAGCCCGAGGTTGAGGACCGGCGGGCAGGCGCGCTCCGGGGCCAGGGCGAGGACGACGGCGTCGACCCCGTCCTGGAGGTGGAGGAACTCGCGCTGCGCGGTGAGGGGCATCAGCGACAGCTCCGCGCCGTCGCCGGCCTGGCCCTCGGCCAGCTTGCCCGCCATGACGCCGAGGAGGCTGTGCGCGGGCTGGCCGGCGCCGATGACGTTGCCCAGGCGCAGCACGATGGCGTCCAGGCCGTCCTCGCGGACGGCCTCGGTGATCAGTTCGGTGGCCCGGAGCTTGAGCTGCCCGTAGAGCGTCGAGGGGCGCGCGGGGGAGTCCTCGGCGTAGCTCGTGCCGACCGGGAAGAGGCCGTACTCGTGCACGGATCCGATCTGCACCAGCCGCGGGGGCTTCGCCATGCCGCGCAGGGCCTCCAGCAGGCGTTCGGCCATGCCGAGGTTGGCGGGGACCATCTGTTCGTCCGTCAGGCCCCAGCTGCCGCCCGCCGCGTTGACGACGACGTCGATGCGGTGCGCCGTCAGGAGCTCCGCCAACTCGGCCGGCGGGTCGAGGGTGAGGTCGAAGGCGGCGAACGCTCCCGGCAGCGTGAGCGCCGGCTCCTTGCGGGCGACGGCGAGCAGCCCGTGGCCGCGCTCGTCGAGCGTGGCGCACAGGGCCCGGCCTATGAAGCCGGTGGCGCCGAGGACGGCCACACGGGGGAGGGGCTGGCTGGTGTGGGACATGGGCGTGGGCTCCGGACGGTGGGGAGGGGGGTGGTGGCCGTGGGGGCGGGGTGCGCCGTCAGCGGTGGTCAGAGCCGGCGACGTGCCGCAGCAGGGTGCGGGCGCCGTCGCTCTGCTTGTTCTTCAGCGCGCCGGGGAGCATCGTCAGTGCGTGGATGCGGGAGGACAGGTGGAGCCGGGAGGCCTTGGCGGCCTTCGTCCAGCCGTTCTTGTCGAGGCGGTCGGCGACGTCCATGAAGAAGCGGTTGGCTTCCTCGAAGCGCTTTCCGGTGAAGGCCTGCTGGGAGGAGATGCTGACGGCGTGGCGGCGGTACTGGAAGCACAGGGTGTCCGACAGGAACATCTGCTCGCCGGCCTGCAGCAGGTCGATGACCAGGGCGAGGTCCTGGGTGACCTCCAGGTTGTCGCGGAAGCCGGCGGTGCGGACGGCCTCGGTGCGCCAGCAGATGGAGGGGAAGAACAGCCAGTTGCCGCGCAGCAGGCTCGTGGCGAGCGTCTCGCCGCCCATCAGCGCCTCACCGGTGAACCGGGGCTTGTACAGGCGGCGCTTGGACTGGTCGGCGAGCCCCTCGGTGGGCTTGCCCGCGCCGTCGATGACCTCGACGCCCGGCTGGACCATGCCGATGCCCGGGTGCTGGGCGATCGCGGCCCGGACGGTGGCCACGTATCCGGGCAGCATGATGTCGTCGGTGCCCATCATCACGAAGTGCTCTTCGCGGACCAGCCCCAGGCACTTGCGGTAGTTGCCGGTGACGCCGAGGTTCTGCTCGTTGCGCTGGTAGGAGACGCGCGGGTCGTCGAGCTCCGCGAACCAGCCGGGGACGGACGGCTCCTTGCCGTCGTCGACCACCGTGAGCCGCCAGCCGGGGTCGGTCTGGGCCAGCACGCTGCGCACGGCGGCCTGCATCAGGGCCACGTCGCCGTAGTAGGGCAGCATGATGTCGAGAGTGGTCATGAGGAGTGCACCGGGGCCTTCGGAAGGGACGGAACGGGAGGGGTTCGCCGGTCGATCGCCCGGTCCGGGCCGAGCGGCTGGGTGGAGGGCTCGCGGAACGTCACGCGCAGCTCTTCTCGTCGAGCAGGGCCAGCAGGTAGGCGCCGTAGCCGCTCTTCAGCAGGGGGTGGGCCAGCTCGCGCAGCCCGTCGTCGGAGAGGAAACCGGCCCGCCAGGCGGCCTCCTCGACGCAGCCGATCTTGAAGCCCTGGCGCTCCTCGATGACGCGTACGAACTCCGAGGCCTGGACCATGGAGACGAAGGTCCCGGTGTCCAGCCACGCCGTGCCGCGGTCCAGGACGGTGACCTCCAGGTCGCCCTTCCTGAGGTAGGCCTCGTTGACGGCGGTTATCTCCAGCTCGCCGCGGGCGCTGGGCTCGATGGTGCGGGCGATCTCGACGACCCGGTTGTCGTAGAAGTACAGGCCGGGGACCGCGTACCGGGACTTCGGCTTCTCGGGCTTCTCCTCGATGGAGATGGCCCGGCCGTCCTCGTCGAACTCGACGACGCCGTAGGCCGTCGGGTCGGCGACCGGGTAGGCGAAGACGACGCCGCCCTTGGGGTCGGTGCGCTCGGCCAGGCGCGTGCCGAGGCCGCTGCCGTGGAAGATGTTGTCGCCGAGGATCAGGGCGACCGGCTCGTCGCCGATGAACTCGGCCCCGAGCGTGAACGCCTGGGCGATGCCGTCGGGGCGCTCCTGGACCGCGTAGTGCAGATCGAGGCCGAACTGTGATCCGTCGCCGAGGAGGCGCCGGAACTGGTCCTGGTCCTCGGGTGTCGTGACGATGAGGATCTCGCGGATACCCGCCATGACCAGCGTGGAGAGCGGGTAGTAGACCATCGGCTTGTCGAAGACGGGGAGCAGTTGCTTCGACACGGCTCGGGTCAGGGGCCAGAGCCGGGAGCCGGTGCCGCCTGCAAGGAGGATTCCACGCATGCGTGCCACCATACGTTGCGGCCCTTCGGGGGTGATAGACGACGAGGTCCGGCGGCCCGCCGGGGACCCGGGCGGGGATCCGCGGAGAATGCCGTCCCTCCTCTGTGGGCCAGTAGAGTGAAAGCACTATGCGCATTCTCGTGACCGGTGGCGCCGGTTTCATCGGCTCGCAGTTCGTCCGCTCCGTCCTCTCGGCAGATCCTGCCGCCAGGATCACGGTCTTCGACAAGCTGACGTACTCGGGCGTCGAGGAGAACCTCGCACCCGTGGCGGGGCACGCCGGCTACGCGTTCGTCCGCGGTGACATCTGCGACGTCGAGGCCGTCGACCAGGTCATGGCCGGACACGACGCGGTGGTGCACTTCGCCGCGGAGTCCCACGTGGACCGTTCCATCGCCGGGGCCGGCCCCTTCGTGATGACCAACGTCGTCGGTACGCAGGTGCTGCTGGACGCCGCCCGCAAGCACGGCGTCGGCCGCTTCGTCCACGTCTCCACCGACGAGGTGTACGGCTCGATCAGCGAGGGCTCCTGGACCGAGGAGTGGCCGCTCGCGCCGAACTCCCCGTACTCCGCCTCCAAGGCGGGCTCGGACCTGCTGGCGCTGGCCTACCACCGCACCCACGGCATGGACGTCGTGGTGACGCGCTGCTCCAACAACTACGGGCCGTACCAGTTCCCCGAGAAGGTCATCCCGCTCTTCACCACCAACCTGATCGACGGCAAGAAGGTCCCGCTGTACGGCACGGGCGGCAACATCCGCGACTGGCTGCACGTCGCGGACCACTGCCGCGGCATCGAGCTGGCCCTGCACAAGGGCCGCGCCGGCCAGGTCTACAACATCGGCGGCGGCGTCGAGCTCACCAACAAGGAGCTCACCGGCCTGCTGCTGGACGCCGCGGGCGCCGGCTGGGACATGGTCGAGCCGGTCGAGGACCGCAAGGGCCACGACCTGCGCTACTCCCTCGACATCAGCAAGATCAGCGAGGAGCTCGGCTACGCCCCGCAGGTCGGCTTCGAAGAGGGCCTGGCGTCGACGATCACCTGGTACCGCGAGAACCGCGCCTGGTGGGAGCCGCTCAAGGTGAAGGCCGCCCAGCAGTCGTGAACGCCCCGGACGCGGCGGGCGCGGCGGAGCCGGAGGAGTCCGTGGTGACCGCGAAGCGGTCGCCGCTCGCCAGGATCGCGGGCGCGCTGCCCCCCGGCACCCTGCTGGTGATCACCGGCACGGTCGTGCTGGGCGCCGCCTCGTACATCCACCTGATGGCGGCGGGCCACAGCCTCGACACCGACGGCATGGCCGCGCTCTCGGTGCTGTGGACGATCCTCATGTCGGTGGGCATCGGCCTCTTCTTCCCCGTGGAGCAGGAGCTCACCCGGATCGTCGCCGCGCACCGCGTCGCCGGTACGGGCGTCTCCGGGATCCTGCGCCAGATCGCCGGGCTCACCCTCGGCATGATCGTCCTGCTGGGGGCCGGGCTCGCCTGGGCGGCCCCGCTCCTCGCCGACACCTTCTTCTACGGGCACACCGAGATGGTCGGCGCCCTCGGCCTGGCCTTCGCCGCGATGGCCCTCAGCAACATCTGCCGCGGGGTGCTGGCCGGCCTCGGCCGGTTCGGCCCGTTCGGCTGGCAGCTGGGCATCGACGGCGGCCTGCGCATCGGCCTCGCCGTGGGCTTCGCCCTCGCCGGGGTCCGCTCCCCGCTGGCCTTCGCGCTGATCCTCACGGCCGCCCCGCTCATCGCCGCCCTGGTCACCTCGGTGCCCGTCTTCCGGGGGCTCGCCGCGGGGCCGTCCGACCGCTGGTCGGGGCTGATCGGCGGCCTCGGCCCGCTCGTCCTGTCCACCCTGCTGTCCCAGGTCGTCGTCAACGCCGCCGTGGTCAGCACCAAGCTCCTCGCGCCCGAGGACGGCGCGCTCGTCGCGGGTCTGCTGAACGCGATCGTGCTGGCCCGGGTGCCGCTCTTCGTCTTCGGCTCGCTCCAGGCCTCGCTGCTGTCCGGGCTGTCCACCGCGGCCGCCGCCGGGGACCGCGCCGGCTTCTCCCGGCTGCTCGGGCGGACCTCCCTCGTCGTGATCGTGCTCGGTCTGGCCGGGGGCCTCCCGGCCACCCTGCTCGGACCCTGGCTCATCGAGGTGCTCTTCAAGTCCGAGGCCGGGCTCGGCCACGCCGTGTTCTTCTGGATCTCCGCCGGCACCCTCTGCTACATGCTGGCCATGGTGCTCGGGCAGGCCCTCCTGGTCCTGCACAAGCACCGCCTGCAACTGCTCGGCTGGGCCGTGGCCACCCTGGTCCTGGTCGGTGCGACCCTGCTCCCCGGCGAGGTCTCCACACGGGTGTGCGTCGCCTACACCCTGGCCTCCTTCGCCGCCGTCCTCGGCATGGCGGCGGCCGTGTGGGCGACCTTCCTGCGCCGGCCCCAGGCCGCCGCGCCCGCGGTGGCCGCGCCGGGCGAAGCCGCGGCACCGGCCCTGGCCGACCGGTCCTGACCGGAGCCTGCCCCTTCTCCGCCGGTCCCGGCCCGGTCCCCTCCCGCCGGAGGCGGCCGGGCCGCCCCGGTTGGGTGACCTGGGGTGTGGGCGCCCGCACGGCGTGATCCGCTGGACGGGATGAAGACCTCCGTGCGCCCCGAGACCCACACCGGCCAGGCGGCCCCCACCCGCACCCGCCTGTCCTGGGTGGACTTCGCGGTGGCGGCCGCCTTCCTCGTGCTCGGGTACGCGATCCTCCAGGTCGGCAAGGGCACCACGGTCAACTTCGACCCCGCCGACGTCCCCGATGTGAACACGGACCCCGCGAAGCTCCCGTACTACGCGGCCCGCAGCGTCCTGCGCATGTTCATCGCGCTGATCGCCTCCGTCGTCTTCACCTTCGGCTACGCCTACGCCGCCGCCCGCAGCCGCCGCCTGGAACGGGTGCTGATCCCGGCCCTGGACATCCTGCAGTCCGTTCCCGTGCTCGGCTTCCTCTCGGTCCTCGTCACCTTCTTCGTCGCGCTCTTCCCCGGCTCGCTCCTCGGCCTGGAATGCGCCGTCATCTTCGCGATCTTCACCTCCCAGGCCTGGAACATGACCTTCGGGTTCTACGCCACGCTGACCTCGCTGCCCCGCGAACTCGACGAGGTCTCCCGCTCCTTCGGCTTCACCCGCTGGATGCGCTTCTGGCGCGTGGAGGTCCCCGCCGGGGTCATCGACCTGGTGTGGAACGGCATGATGAGCTTCGCCGGCGGCTGGTTCATGCTCGTGGCCTCCGAGGCCGTCTCCGTCTCCGGCCAGGAGTACGCCGTCCCCGGGCTCGGCTCGTACGCGGGCACCGCGATCGGCGAGGGCGACCTCGGGAAGGTCGGCTGGGTCATCCTCGCGATGACCGTCACCATCGTCACCGTCAACTTCCTCTTCTGGCGGCCCCTGACGGCCTGGGCGGAGAAGTACAAGAACGAGCAGTCGGAGTCCACCGACGTCCAGCGCAGCTACGTACTGGACTTCCTGCGCCGCTCCCACTGGCCGCGCCTGCTCGGCCGGGCCACCGCCCCCGCCCGCGAGGCCACCGGCCGGGCCGCCCGCGTACTGGGCCGCGACGACAGGGCGCTGTCCGTGGACCCGGCCCGCCGCCGCACCGGCGACGTGGTCTTCGCCGTCGTCGCCGGAGCCGTCATCCTGTGGGGCCTGTACGACCTGGTGCGCTACCTCCAGCGCGAGACCGGCCTCGGGGTCTTCGGGGAGCCGCTGCTGCTCGGGCTGATCACCTTCGTCCGGGTCATCGTGCTCGTCGCCGCCGCCACCGTCGTCTGGGTGCCCGTCGGCGTGTGGATCGGCTCCTCGCCCCGGCTCACGAAGATCGCCCAGCCAGTGGTGCAGGTCCTGGCCAGCTTCCCCGCGAACCTGCTCTTCCCGGTGGCCGTCTGGTTCTTCCTGCGGACCGGGCTGAACATCAACATCGGCTGCGTCCTGCTGATGGCCCTCGGCGCGCAGTGGTACATCCTCTTCAACGCCATCGCCGGAGCCATGGCCATCCCCTCCGACCTCAAGGAGGCCATGGACGACCTCGGCGTCCGCGGGCTCCAGCGCTGGAAGCGCCTGATCGTCCCCGCCGTGTTCCCCTCGTACGTCACCGGCGGCATCACCGCCTCGGGCGGCGCCTGGAACGCCTCCATCGTCGGCGAGGTCGTCACCTTCGCCGGGACGACCCTGTCCGCGACGGGCCTGGGCGCGTACATCTTCCACGCCACCGAGGACGGTGACTTCCCCAAGCTGATCGCCGGGATCGCCGTCATGAGCCTGTACGTCGTCGGGCTCAACCGGCTGTTCTGGCGGCCCCTGTACCGGCTCGCGGAACGCCGCTACTCCCTCTGAGACCGCACCGCCCGCCCCCGCCCGAGATCCGAGCCGTCCGAGCCGTCCGAGCCGTCCGAGGAGCCCGCAGCGATGACCGCGCCCACGACCGCGACCACGATCCTCCAGGCCGCCGCCCTCACCAAGTCCTACGCCGGAGCCGACGGGGAACTGCCCGTGCTCGGCGGCATCGACCTGGAGATCCGCGAGGGCGAGATCGTCGCCCTCCTCGGGAAGTCCGGCAGCGGCAAGTCCACCCTGCTGCGCTGCCTCGCCGGACTGATCCCCGCCAGCTCCGGCTCGGTCACCTACCGGGGCGAGGAACTGCGCGGGGCGAACCCGGGCACGGCGATGGTGTTCCAGACCTTCGCGCTGCTGCCCTGGCTGACGGTGCAGCAGAACGTGGAACTGGGCCTGGAAGCCAAGGGCATGGACCGCGAGGCCCGGGCCCGGCAGGCGGTGGAGGCCATCGACCTGATCGGCCTCGACGGCTTCGAATCGGCCTACCCGAAGGAGCTCAGCGGCGGGATGCGCCAGCGCGTCGGCTTCGCCCGGGCCCTGGTCGTGGAACCGGACGTGCTGATGATGGACGAGCCGTTCTCCGCCCTGGACGTGCTCACCGCCGAGAACCTGCGCGGCGAGCTGATGGAGCTGTGGGCCTCCGACCGCTTCCCCGCGAAGGCGGTCGTCCTGGTCACGCACAACATCGAGGAGGCCGTGCTGATGGCCGACCGGGTGGTGGTGCTGGGCTCGCGGCCCTACGGGACCATCAAGGAGACCTTCGCGGTGGACCTGGCCCGCCCCCGGGACCGGGCCGGAGCCGAGTTCGAGCGGATCGTGGACGCCGTGTACGCGGTGATGACCGGCCGCGCCGCCAAGACCCCGGCCGCGGCCCCGCCCGCCAAGCGCACCCCGGCCAACACCCCGCTCCCGGCGGCCAGCGTCGACGGGATGGCGGGCCTCGCCGAGATCGTGCTCCAGCGGGGCACCGGCGACGGCACCGTCGACCTCGCCGACCTCGCCGAGGAACTGGGCCTGGAGGTGGACGACGTACTGCCCCAGGTGGACGGGCTGGAACTGCTGGGCCTGGCCGAGGTACGGGGCCTGCACCTGGTGCTGACCGCGCGCGGCACCGCCTTCGCGGGGGCCGACGTACAGGAGTCCAAGGAACTGTTCGCCGAGGGGGCCATGGAGGTCCCGCTGGTGCACCTGATCCACACCACCCTGCGCAGCTCGCGGGGCGGCACGCAGCGCGCCGGCTTCTTCCGCGACCTGCTCTCGCACCACTACACGAGCGAGCAGGTGGAACAGCAGCTGGAGACGGCCACGGACTGGGGCCGCTACGGGGAGCTGTTCGGCTACCTCGCGGACGGCGAGGAATACCGTCTCGACGAGGAGCCGGGACGGGGATAGCCCCGTACGCTCGCTCCATGGGGGAATCGGACATGGTGGGGCTGGACGGCCGGGTCACCGGAACGGTGGGGCCCGGGCTGGTCGGGGAGGTCATCGTGCGGATCCGGGGCGGAGCCGAGCACTTCCTCGCCCACCCGGCCCCGGGGACGGGCCGGCTGGCGGTCGGGACGGTGGTCACGGTGGTCGAGTACCTGCCGCCGCGGACGGTCTACGTGATGGCCGCGTACGGGGACTGAGCAGGGGCACCCCCTCCCGGGGGCTCTCTCGTATCAAGATGGCGACAAGATTCGGCCGCCGTCTTCACGCCGCCCTGACGCGGGCGCACACTCGCCTTCTTCGGTGGCGAACGCCACCGCGTACGAGGGGGAGTTGCCGATGTCTGTCGGCGTACTGGCAGGGATTGTCGTGGGCGCGATCGCGGCCGCGATCGGCCTGTTCAAGCTCATGTGGCGGGTGGCCGAGCCCAACGAGGCACTGGTCATCTCCGGCTCCGCGCACAAGACCGAGGGCATCGCGGAAGGCATGGGCTTCCGGATCGTCACCGGGCGGGGAACGATGGTGCTGCCCGGCGTACAGGCCGTGCGCAAGCTGTCGCTGGACCTCAACGAGACCCAGCTGAACGTGGACTGCGTGACCCACCAGGGCATTCCGCTGCGGGTCAAGGGCGTGGTCATCTTCAAGATCGGCGACGACTTCGTGTCCATCGCCAACGCGGCCCGCCGCTTCCTGGACCAGCAGAAGATGATGCCGGAGCGGGTGCACATCGTCTTCGCCGGTCATCTGCGGTCCATCGTGGGCGGGCTGACGGTCGAGGACATGATCCGCGACCGGGAGAAGCTGACCGGGCAGACCCGGGCGGCGTGCGGTACGGAGATGGAGAAGCTCGGACTGATCGTCGACTCCCTCCAGATCCACGAGATCGAGGACCCGACGGGCTACATCAAGAACCTGGCGATGCCGCACGCGGCGGCCGTCCAGCGGGACGCGCGGATCGCCCAGGCGGACGCCAACCTGCGGGCCACCGAGGCCGAACAGGCCGCCTTCGCGCGGATGTCGGAGGCCACCCGGGACAGCGAGATCCTCCAGGCGGGCTACCAGGCCGAGCGGGACAAGGCGGCCGCCACGGCCCGCCAGGCGGGCCCGCTGTCGGAGGCGGCGGCCCGGCAGGAGGTCGTGGTCCAGGAGACCCGCGTCGCGGAGCTGGAGGCGCACCGGCGCGAGCAGCAGCTCCAGGCGGACGTGCGCAAGCCCGCGGACGCGGCGGCGTACGAGACCCGGACCCGGGCCGAGGCGGACCGCGACGCGCGCATCTCGGCGGCGCAGGCCAAGGCGAAGGAGACGGAGCTGGCGGCCGCGGCCGAGGCGACCCGGGTGACGACGGCGGCCGCGGCCGACGCGAAGGCCACGGAGGCACGCGGCATGGCGGCGGCGACCGCCACCCGCGCGACCGGCGAGGCGGAAGCGGCGGCGACCCAGGCCAAGGGCCTCGCGCAGGCGGCTTCGGCCAAGGCGAACGGCCTGGCCGAGGCGGAGGCCGCCCAGGCCAAGGGCCTCGCGGAGGCGGCGTCCATCCAGGCGCGGGCCGCCGCGCTGGCGGAGAACCAGGAGGCTGTGGTCGCGCAGCAGCTCGCCGAGAACTGGCCGGCGATCGTGGAGGCGGGCGCGGGCGCCTTCGGCAACGTGGAGCACATGATCCTGCTCAACGGGGCGGAGGGCATGTCGGAGATGTTCGCGAAGGCCCTGACGATGGGCGGCACGGGCCTCGGCCTGGCCCGCCAGCTCCTCTCCACGATGTCCCAGCCGACGCCTCCGGAGCCGACCCCGGTCAACGGCTCCTCCCCGTCGCAGTCCCACCAGATCCCGATCCAGGGGGCGTAGCAACAGGAGCCGCGCGGCGCCGGACCCGGAGGGTCAGGCCTTGGGGCGGCGCCGCAGGAGCCGCTTCGCGGCCAGGGTGACGGCCATGGCCACGAGCAGAACGAGCGCGCCCTTCGTGAAGCTCCCGGACGCGGGGGCGGCGGGCGCCCCCGGGGACGGAGCCGGCGCGGCCGGGCCGGACGCCGAAGGCGAGGGCTTCGCGGCCGGCGCCGCCACCGGGACGGCGACGACCCGGCTGCCCACCCCCTCCGCGCCGAACATCAGCGCCGACCCGTCCACCGTGTAGGTCACGGACTCCGCCTGACCCTGCCACGGCGCGGCCACCGCCTCCCCGTCCCCGACGGCCCGCCCGTCCTTCCACGGGTACGTCTTCGCCCACAAGTACCCCCGCAGCGCGAGTTGCCGGCCGTCGGGGGAGAATGCCCCGTCCGTGACCCACGGGACGTCCCCGATCCGCCGGAAGGTGTTCGTGCCGGAGGCGGACAGGGACGCGGGGCCCTCGTAGAGCCCGCCGGTCTTCTCGTCCTTGCTGGCGATGTACACCCGCCCCGTCACCGGATGCACCATCAGCGCCTCGGCGTTCCGCGGCCCGTCGGCGTACTTCACGGTGAACTGCTCGGCCTTGACCGTGGCGTCCGCGAGCGTCTTCGGCTCCGGGAAGCGGTAGATCCACACGTGGTCCCAGGTGCCGCCCCGGTTGTCCCCGATGTCGCCGACGTACAGCCGCCCGTCCGGGCCGAGCGAGATCGCCTCGACGTCACGGGGGCTGCCGATGCCCGTCAGGGTGATCCGGGCGACCGTCTTCCCGGTCGCGGAGTCCACGGCGTACACGTACGGGCCGTCGTCGCTGTCGTTGTGCGTCCAGTAGACGCCGGGGTGGATCCGGCTGGCCGCGAGCCCGCTCGACTCCTTGATCCGCGGGTCGGTGATCGTGAACCCGGACGCGGGCCCGGACGCGGGCCCGGACGCGGGCCCGGACGCGGGCCCGGACGCGGCGGCGGCCACCGAGGGCATCAGCACGAGGGCAGCAGCAGCAGCAGCGGCGGCGGCAGCGGTCAGGGGCAGCAGGTGCGGGCGCATGCCCCTACCCTGCCAGCCCGCCCCGCGTGTCCGGCATCACAGGAGCCGCGACCCCGTGATCCGCGAAGATGACCGGATGCGTTTCATGTTCGTCGGGGATTCCATGACCGTCGGATGCGCCGGCGACTACACCTGGCGCTACCGGATGTGGCAGCACCTCGACACCACCTTCGGCGGCCCGTTCGAGATCGTCGGGCCCCGCAGCGGGCTCTACGACGCCCTCGCGGACGCGCCGGCCAGCGATGCCTACGCCGACCCGGGGTTCCCCCTGGAGACCCGCCGTCACCTGGCCGGCTGGGGCGAGGGCTGGCAGCACATGGCCCCGCTCATCGGGCCGGCCGCCGGCGCCGCAGGGGCCGACGTGCTGCTGGTCTCCCTCGGCCTGATCGACCTGGGCTTCTACACCGCGGCCGAGGGCACCGCCGCCAACGTCCGCCGGTTCGTCGAAGGGGCCCGCGCCGCCCGGCCCGGCATACGGATGGTCCTGCTGCCCGTCATACCCAACATCAGGGCCCGGGACGACGCGCCCTTCGCGCGGCAGGTCGAGCTGTTCAACGAGCTCCTCGCCAAGGCCGTCGCCGACCTGTCGAGCCCCGCCTCGCCGATCCTGCTGGCCGCGCGCCCGGAGGCGTACGACATCGACCGCGACACCTACGACGGCACGCACCCCAACGCCTCCGGCGAGCACCGCCTGGCCGGGGAGTTCGCGGCGGTCCTCCACCAGGCCTGGGGCCTGGGCGGCCCGTACCGGCCGCGGCGGGACACGTAGCGCGGGAGACGCAGTGCGGGAGACGCAGCGCGGGAGACGCAGCGCGGGACACGTAACACGCGCTTCACGGGCGGGTCTTGCTTCGAGCGCACTCCAGGCAGTTGGCTAGGGGCCCATGGAGTACACGCAGCTCGGACGCACCGGTCTCAAGGTCAGCCGTCTCGTTCTCGGCACCATGAACTTCGGCCCCCAGACGGGCGAGCCGGAGAGCCACGCCCTCATGGACACGGCCCTCGACGCCGGCATCAACTACTTCGACACGGCCAACGTCTACGGGTGGGGCGAGAACAAGGGCCGCACCGAGGAGATCATCGGTACCTGGTTCGGCCAGGGCGGCGGCCGCCGCGAGAAGACGGTCCTCGCCACCAAGGTCTACGGGAGCATGGCCGCCGAGGGCGACCCGTGGCCCAACTACGACCGCCTGTCGGCGCTGAACATCCGGCGGGCCGTCGAGGCCAGTCTCAAGCGCCTGAACACCGACCACATCGACATCTACCAGTTCCACCACGTGGACCGGCGGACGCCCTTCGAGGAGATCTGGCAGGCCGTCGAGGTCCTGATCCAGCAGGGCAAGATCCTGTACGCGGGCTCCTCGAACTTCCCCGGCTGGAAGATCGCCCAGGCCAACGAGGCCGCGGCGCGCCAGGGGCGGCTCGGCCTGGTCAGCGAGCAGTGCCTCTACAACCTCGCCGAGCGGCGGGCGGAGCTGGAGATCATCCCGGCGGCCGAGGCGTACGGGCTCGGCGTCATCCCGTGGTCCCCGCTGCACGGCGGGCTGCTGGGCGGGGCCATCCGCAAGGCCTCGGAGTCGGGGCGCACCGCCACCGGCCGCTCGGCGGACGCGCTCGCGAACAGTTCCGTACGGGCGCAGGTGCAGGCGTACGAGGACCTGCTGGACAAGCACGGACTGGAGCCCGGCGAGGTCGCCCTGGCCTGGCTGCTGACGCGTCCCGGTGTCACGGGCCCCATCGTCGGCCCGCGTACGCCGGAGCAGCTCGCGTCCGCGCTGCGGGCGGTGGAGCTGAAGCTGTCGCAGGAGGTGCTGGACGGGCTGGACGAGGTCTTCCCGGGGCCGGGGCCGGCTCCGGAGGCGTTCGCCTGGTAGGCGCGGGCCTGGGGGCGGGCGTCGCGGCCCGGGCCTACTGGCCCACCGCGGCGGCCACCGCCACCACGACGAACATCAGAACGAGCACACCGGCCATGACGCGGTTTCTGGTCTTGGGATCCACCCGTCGAGCCTAACGCGACCGGGCCCGCCCTTCGTACGGAGGGGCGGGCTCTCCCAGTTCCCAGGAGCCGACGACCTCGTAGCGGGGCCGCTCCCCGGGGACCCCGGAGCCGGGCAGGTCGCTGCGGACCAGGCTGAGCTCGCGGACCTGCCAGCCGGTGCCCTCGAAGGAGGCCAGGGCCGCGGAGTACGGGCGGACGTCGTGCCGCTCGTCGCGGAGCCGGCCGAGGGTGAGGTGGGGGGTGTAGCGGTGGTGCTGCTCCATGGGCACCCCGGAGCGCCGGGCGGCGGCGTCGGCGCGCTCGGCGAGCATCCGCAGGGAGTCGAGGTCCCCGGCGGCGCCCGCCCACAGGGAGCGGTGGCCGAAGTGGCCGGAGCCGTGGATCCGCAGCGGGAAGGGCGCGCTGCGGGCGGCGGCGCGGGCCAGGCGGGCGTGCAGCTCGGGGAGGACCTCGTCGTGGACCTCGCCCATGAAGGCGAGCGTGATGTGCCAGCCCGCTTCCGCGGTCCAGCGCAGGTGGTCGTCGCGCAGGTGCTCGTCGCGCAGGCCGCGCACGGCCCCGGCCAGTTCCGAGAGGGCCGCCTCGGGCGGGATGACGGCTGCGAACAGTCTCATGGTGCCGAGCCTAGCCAGGTGGGCAGCCGTGCGGCGCGGGGGCCGGGGGCCGGCCCCCGCGCGGCACTACGCCGCCGTGGCCAGCTGGCGGCGGCGGTCCGAGGGGACGAAGTTCACGCCGTGCCGGCTCACGCTGAGGCGGAGGTTGCCGACCCGGGAGAGGACGACGGCGATGACCAGCGCCGCGGCCAGCGACACCGCTCCGCCCGCGGCCATGCCGATCCGCGCGCCGTAGGTGTCCGTGACCCAGCCGACCAGCGGGGCCCCGATCGGGGTGCCGCCGGTGAAGACCATCATGAACAGGGCCATCACCCGGCCCCGCATCTCGGGGTCGGTGGCCATCTGCACGCTGGAGTTGGCGGTGACGTTCACCGTCAGGCCGAAGACCCCGATCGGGACGAGCAGCGCCGCGAAGAGCCAGAAGCTCGGTGCGAAGGCCGTCACCAGGAGCAGGACGGAGAAGAGCACCGCCGCCGCGACCAGCAGCCGCAGGCGGGACAGACCCCGCCGGGCCGCCAGCAGCGCGCCCGCGAGGGAGCCCGCCGCGATCAGCGTGTTGAACAGTCCGTACGTGCCCGCGTCGCCGTGGAAGACCTTGCTGACGAAGGCCGACAGCCAGATCGGGAAGTTGAAGCCGAAGGTGCCGATGAAGCCGACGAGCACGATCGGCCAGATCAGCTCGGGCCGCCCGGCGACGTAGCGCAGGCCTTCCCGGAGCTGTCCCTTGGCGCGGGGCTGGACCTCGACCTGGTGCAGTTCGCGGGTCCGCATGAGCATCAGGGCCGCGATGGGAGCCGCGAAGGACAGGCCGTTGAGCAGGAAGGCCCAGCCGGAGCCGACGGCGGTGATGAGGACACCCGCGATGGCGGGGCCGACCAGGCGCGCGGACTGGAAGTTGGCCGAATTCAGGCTGACCGCGTTGGCCACCTGGTCCTTGCCGACCATCTCGGAGACGAAGGTCTGGCGGGCCGGGTTGTCCACGACGGTGACCAGGCCGAGCAGGAAGGCGGCGAGGTAGACGTGCCAGACGTTGACGTGACCGGCGAGGGTGAGGACACCGAGGGCGAGGCCGGTGAGGCCCATCGCCGCCTGGGTGAACAGCAGCAGGGGCCGCTTGGGGAGCCGGTCGGCGAGTACGCCGCCGTAGAGGCCGAACAGCATCATCGGCAGGAACTGCAAGGCGATGGTGATGCCGACCGCGGAGGCGGAGCCGGTCAGGGAGAGGACCAGCCAGTCCTGGGCGATGCGCTGCATCCAGGTGCCGGTGTTCGAGACGACCTGGCCGGTGGCGAAGAGCCGGTAGTTGCGGATCTTCAGCGAGCTGAACATGGAGTTCTTGCCCGACGGCGCGGTCCCGGCGGCGCCGCGCGTAGTGGTGGATGTGTGGCCGGGGGCGGAGTCTGCTCCGGGTCCCGTACTCAAAAGGTTCGCCTCCTGGCGTCGTTCCTATAGGTGCGCGAGCTTGTCCAGGACGGGCGCCGCTTCGCGCAGCTTCGCCCATTCGTCCTCGGTCAGCCCGGCCGCGAGCCCGGCGAGGAAGGCGTTGCGCTTGCGGCGGCTCTCTTCGAGCATCGCTTCGGCCTCCTCCGTCTGGCGGACCACCTTCTGGCGGCGGTCGTCGGGGTGCGGTTCCAGCGTGACCAGTCCCTTGGCTTCCAGCAACGCGACGATGCGCGTCATGGACGGCGGCTGCACGTGCTCGCGCCGCGCCAGCTCACCGGGGGTGGCCTGGCCGCAGCGGGCGAGGGTGCCGAGCACCGACATCTCGGTCGGGCTCAGCGATTCGTCGACGCGCTGGTGCTTGAGGCGCCGGCCCAGCCGCATGACGGCGGAGCGGAGGTCGTTCACGGCGGCTGCGTCGTCACCATGGGAAAGGTCATGCATGTATTTAGAGTAACTCATTACTCTACCTAAGGAACACCACGTGACTGGTGTCACTCGTAAGGGTGAGTCGGCTCCGGAAAGTGACACGCGTCCCTGCCCTGTGCCCCGACTCTTTCGGCATGGGGACACATGTGCTGAGCATGCGCATAGACGGGGAGCTCCTCGACAGGCTCCGGACTCATGCCGCCAAACGAGGAATGAGCGTCCAGGACTATGTGGTCCGGACGCTCATTCGTGACGATTTCGACGAACGCTTCAAGGCGGCCGTCGACGAGACGGAGAAGTTCTACGGCCTTACGTGAGGCCGAGGGCCGGCATCGCGTAGTAGAAGACGAAGACCGCGGACACGACGTACATCGCCACCGGGACCTCGCGGCCCCGGCCGGTCGCCAGCCGCAGCACGGAGAAGGCCACGAAGCCGATGCCGATGCCGTTGGTGATCGAGTACGTGAACGGCATCATCACCATGGCCAGGAAGGCCGGGACGGCGATGGTGAAGTCGTTCCAGTCGATGTCCCTGACCGAGCCGGCCATGATCAGGAAGCCGACCGCGACGAGAGCGGGCGTGGCCGCCTGCGAGGGGACCATCGTGGCGAGCGGCGTGAGGAACAGCGATACGGCGAACAGGCCGCCGGTCACGATGTTCGCGAGGCCGGTCCTGGCGCCCTCGCCGACACCCGCCGTGGACTCCACGAAGCAGGTGGTGGCCGAGGAGGAGGAGGCGCCGCCCGCGGCGACGGCCATGCCGTCGACGAACAGCACCCGGTTGATGCCGGGGAAGGAACCGTCCGGCTTCGTCAGCTTCGCCTCGTCGCCGACGCCGAGGATGGTGCCCATCGCGTCGAAGAAGCAGGACAGCAGCACGGTGAAGACGAACAGGATGCCCGTCAGCATCCCGACCTTGCCGAAGCCGCCGAACAGGCTGACCTGACCGATCAGGCCGAAGTCGGGCGCGGCCACCGGGTTGCCCGGCCACTCCGGGACCGTCAGGCCCCAGGCGGCGTCCGGGAGCTTGGTGATCAGCTGGACCACCAGGCCGGCGACGGTCATGGCCACGATGGAGATCAGGATCGCGCCGGGGGTCTTGCGGATGATCAGCGTCAGCGTCAGCAGCACGCCGACCACGAAGATCAGGACGGGCCAGCCGTGCAGGTGGCCGTTGCTGCCGAGCTGGATCGGGACCGTGGTGTGCGCGAGGTCCGGCATGCGCGTGACGAAGCCGGAGTCGACCAGGCCGATCAGCAGGATGAACAGGCCGATGCCGATCGCGATGCCCTTGCGCAGGCCGAGCGGGACGGCGTTCATGACCCGCTCGCGCAGGCCGGTGGCGACCAGCAGCATCACCACGAAGCCGGCCAGGACCACCATGCCCATGGCGTCGGGCCAGCTCATGCGCGGGGCGAGCTGGAGCGCGACGACGGTGTTGACGCCGAGGCCGGCCGCGAGCGCGATCGGGACGTTGCCGATCACGCCCATCAGGAGGGTGGTGAAGGCCGCGGTCAGCACGGTGGCGGTGACCAGCTGGCCGCCGTCGAGCTGGTGGCCGTACATGTCCTTCGCGCTGCCCAGGATGATCGGGTTCAGCACGATGATGTAGGCCATCGCGAAGAAGGTGGCGAAGCCGCCGCGGACCTCGCGGCCGATGGTCGAGCCGCGCTCGGAGATCTTGAAGTAGCGGTCCACGGGGGCCGTCGTGCTCATGGGGGTCCTGGTCCTCAGTGGTGGTTTCATACGACGAAAACGGGCCAAGCCCAAACCGTTTCAGTATGAACACATGAACGAAGGGCCGTCTATCTCCGCGCGTAGACCCTGCGCCGACCGGCCTAGACTGGTCCCCATGGCGAAATGGACTGCGACGCACGAGGCCCCCGAGCCCCTGGAGGGCCCGATCGTCGGCACCGTGACCGGCGGCACGATCATCTGGTTCGCCCTTTTCCTCTTTCAGCTCCCCTTCTACGGGTGGTTCGCCGACCGGGGCATGCTGTGGTGGGTCTGGACCTGCGCGACCGGCGGGGTCCTCGGCCTGATCGGCCTCTGGTACGTCCGCGGCCGCGACGCCGCCCTGAAGCGGCACGCGCTCGAGCTGGCCGCCCGGAGCGAAGCCGACCCGTCGGGCCCGGCGCCCCGGGCGGGCTAGCGCCCGGCATTGCCTGCACTGCTCGGGCCGGCGCCCCTGCCCGAGCCGGTCCCCGCGGTCGTGCGGGTCCGCTGTGGCCGGGCGCGCAGTTCCCCGCGCCCCTGATCGGCTGCTTCGCAGCCGCCGGGCTCGCCGGTCCGGAGGGGGTACCCGAGGAGGATCCGGCTCATCCGTAAGTCGGATCTTCGTACTTTTCGGCGGGTGGGTGGGGGAATCGCCCCTTAACGTCGGAACCATGACGGAGCGGGCGCAGATCGAATCAGAGGGACCGGAGCCGACCGGTGGCGGCGGCGCGGCGGCCGCCGGGACCGCCATCGACGCGGGATCCGAGCTCGATCCCGTCCACCCGGTCCGGCCACCCGCACCCCGGTTCAAGCCGGCCGGCCTCAGCACCGCCGAAGTCGCCGAGCGCGTCGCCCGCGGAGCCGTCAACGACGTCCCCGTCCGCAGCAGCCGCTCCACGTCCGAGATCGTCCGCGCCAACGTCTTCACCCGCTTCAACGCCATCATCGGCGTCCTCTGGGTGATCATGTTCTTCGTCGCGCCGATCCAGGACAGCCTCTTCGGCTTCGTGATCATCGCGAACACCGGCATCGGCATCATCCAGGAGATGCGCGCCAAGAAGACCCTCGACGGCCTCGCCGTCATCGGCGAGGCCAAACCCAGCGTCCGCCGCGACGGCCGCACCGCCGAGATCTCCACCTCCGAGATCGTCCTCGACGACGTCATCGAGCTGGGCCCCGGCGACAAGGTCGTCGTCGACGGGCTCGTCGGCGAGGCCGACGGCCTGGAGATCGACGAATCCCTCCTCACCGGCGAGGCCGACCCGGTCCTGAAGAAGCCCGGCGACCCGGTCATGTCCGGCTCGTTCGTCGTCGCCGGCGGAGGCGCCTTCACCGCCACCAAGGTCGGCCGCGAGGCCTACGCCGCCCAGCTCGCCGAAGAGGCCTCCCGGTTCACGCTCGTCCACTCCGAGCTGCGCTCCGGCATCTCCACCATCCTCAAGTACGTCACCTGGATGATGGTCCCGACCTCCATCGGCCTGATCATCAGCCAGCTGATCGTCAAGGACAACAACCTCAAGGACGCCATCGCCCGCACCGTCGGCGGCATCGTCCCGATGATCCCCGAGGGCCTGGTCCTCCTCACCTCCGTCGCCTTCGCCATCGGCGTCATCCGGCTCGGCCGCAAACAGTGCCTGGTGCAGGAGCTGCCCGCCATCGAGGGGCTCGCCCGCGTCGACGTGGTCTGCCTCGACAAGACGGGCACCCTCACCGAGGGCGGCATGGACGTCACCGAGTGCCGCCCGCTCGGCGGCGCGGACGCCTCGTACGTCAAGAAGGTGCTCGGCGCGCTCGGCGAGAGCGACCCGCGCCCCAACGCCAGCCTCCAGGCGATCATCGACGCCTACCCCGACAGCGCCGAGTGGCGCTGCACCGAATCGCTGCCCTTCTCCTCCGCCCGCAAGTACAGCGGCGCCAGCTTCAGCGAGGGCGACGGCGAGAACAACACCTGGCTGCTCGGCGCCCCCGACGTGCTGCTCCCGGCCGGGGACCCGGCCCTGGAGGAGATCAACGAGCTCAACGAGCAGGGCCTGCGGGTCCTCCTGCTGGGCCGGGCCGCCCGCGAACTCGACGACCCCGCCGTGGCCACCGGGGTCAGGCCCACCGCCCTGGTCGTCCTGGAGCAGCGGCTGCGCCCCGACGCCGCCGACACCCTGCGCTACTTCGACGACCAGGACGTCAAGGCCAAGGTCATCTCCGGGGACAACGCCGTCTCGGTCGGCGCGGTCGCCGGCAAGCTGGGCCTGCCCGCCGCCGAGAACACCGTCGACGCGCGCACCCTGCCCTCCGACCAGGCGGAGATGGCCGAGGTCCTCGACAAGAACGCCGTCTTCGGGCGGGTCACCCCGCAGCAGAAGCGCGACATGGTCGCCGCCCTCCAGTCCCGGGGCCACACGGTCGCGATGACCGGCGACGGGGTCAACGACGTGCTCGCGCTCAAGGACGCCGACATCGGCGTCTCGATGGGCTCCGGCTCCGAGGCCACCCGGGCCGTCGCGCAGATCGTGCTCCTCAACAACAGCTTCTCCACCCTGCCCTCGGTGGTCGCCGAGGGCCGCCGGGTCATCGGCAACATCACCCGGGTCGCCACCCTCTTCCTCACGAAGACGGTCTACTCGGTGCTGCTGGCCGTCCTGGTGGTCTGCTCCCAGGTGGAGTACCCGTTCCTGCCGCGCCACCTGACGCTGCTGTCCACGCTGACCATCGGCATCCCCGCCTTCTTCCTGGCCCTCGCGCCCAACAAGGAGCGGGCCAAGCCGCACTTCGTGAAACGCGTGATGCGGTACGCGATCCCGGGCGGGGTCATCGCCGCCGTTGCCTGCTTCGTCACGTACGTGATCGCCCGCCACCACTACTCCGGCCCCGACGCCCTCAAGGCCGAGACCAGCGCCGCGACGCTCGCGCTGTTCCTGACCTCGATGTGGGTGCTGGCGATCATCGCCCGCCCGTACACGTGGTGGCGGGTCGGCCTGGTCGGCGCGATGGGGCTGGCGTTCCTGATCGTGCTCGTCGTGCCCTGGCTGCAGGAGTTCTTCCAGCTCAAGCTGGAGGGCGCGGTGATGCCGTGGACCGCCGTCGGCATCGCGGCCGTCGCGTCCGTCCTGATCGAGTTCACCTTCCGGTGGGTGGACCGCAGGTTCCCGGCGTAGGGGCCACCCCCGCGGTTCACTACGGCTTGCGGCGGCTGCTCGGTGATCACCCGGTGTGGGTCGAGCCCCTTTGACCCTCATGCCGCCAGGTCGAGGTCCTGCTCCCGCCGGGCCGCGATGCGCGTGCGCAGGCCCAGGATCGCCGCCGCGGCGAGCAGGCCCGCTGCGAGGGATCCCCACCACAGGGCCGCCGGGCCCACTCCGGTGTACAGGGCGACGCCCAGGGTGAGGGCGGAGAAGCGGGCCACGCCCCAGGTCCAGCTGAAGGCGCCCTGGTAGCGGCCCCGGGCATCGGCCGGAGCCAGGTCGGCCACCACCGAGGCCGCGATGCCGGCCACCGCCACCTCGCCGAGCGACCAGACGACCACCGAGACCACGTACCCGGTGACGGAGTCCGCGATCCCGGTCAGCGCCACCCCGGCGGCGATCAGGGCGCCGCCCGCCGCCTGCACCGGCAGCTGCGGCAGTCCCGCCAGACGGGCCGTCGCGAACGGCTGCAAGGCCACCACCAGCACGGCGTTAACCGCCGCGAGGGCCCCGTACACCGCCGGCGAGAGGCCGCTGTCGCGGACGGCCAGCGGCAGCGCCACCTCGGTCAGCGAGTACACGAACAGCTGGATGCCGAGCAGCGGGAGCAGCAGGAGCATCAGCCGGTCGCGCAGGACGACCCCGTAGCCCAGCCCCGAGGCCTCGGCGGGGGCGGTGCGGGCCGGCTCGCGCAGCCGGGTCGCGACCACGGTCGCGTAGACGAGGGCGGAACCGGCGTCGACGGCGAAGAGCAGCCAGTACCCGTGCGCGGCGAGGAACCCGCCGAGGACGCCGGCGACGGCCGTCCCGATGTTCACGCCCCAGCCGAACAGTGCGTACGCCCGCTGACGCCAGCCGGTGTCCACCGAGTCGGCCAGCAGTGCGTACGCGGCGGGCCCGACGGTGGCTCCGGCGGTGCTGAGGAGCAGCGCGGAGGCGGCCATCGTCCACAGCCCGGGGGCCAGGAACAGGGCGCCCTGGGCGACGGCGGAGCCGATGAGCCCGATCAGCATGGTCGGGCGGCGGCCGATCCGGTCGGCGAGCAGTCCGCCGAGGGCCGGGCCGAGCAGGTGGCCGGCGCCCAGCGCGCCGAGCACGAAGGAGATGTCGGAGCCGGTGATCCCCCGGTCGGCGAGGAGGAAGACCAGGAACGGGGTGACGAGGTAGCCGAGCCGGTTGACGACCGTACCGGCGAACAGGGTCCAGACGAGGGGCGGGAGACCGCGGAAGGAGGAGGGCATGACAGGAGCCTGCGGGGGGACGGCCGCGGTTCCCATTGATTAAGGTGGGGCCGAATCCAACGGGCGGAGCGGCGGGGGTACGCAGGCCATGGAATACGAACTCAACTTCTCGGCGGCCGACTTGGCGCAGACCCGCTTCGCGGTGTCCCCGATGTGGGAGGTCGTCACCAGCTTCCGGCTGCTGAACGCGGAGAGCGATCCGCCGCTGCACCGCCGCTGGGCCGCCCAGGTCCGGCCCCGGCTGGTGAGCGCGGGCCTGGACCGGGGCTGGCTCGCCGCCCTGATCCCGGGCGGCGGCTACCTCGCGGACTTCCTCAACCCGACCCCGGCCGGCCCCTTCCCGGAACTCACCGCCGAGCTGGCGGCCATCCGCGCGAGCAGCCCGGAGAACGTGCGCGCCGACCTGGACACGATCGCGGGCAAGCACCGCCCGGCGACCCGCCTGAGACTGCTCCACGAGGACCCCGAAGCCGTACTGGAGAAGGTCACCGACGAGATCCAGACCTACTGGGAACTCGCCCTCGCGCCCTACTGGCCCCGGATCCGCCAGCTCCTGGAAGCCGACGTGTTCCACCGGGCCCGCCAGGTCGCCGAACACGGCTCGGCGCACGTCCTCAACGAGCTCCACTCCACCGTCAGCTGGGACGCCGGCACCCTGCGCATGGTCCGCCGGGCCTGCGCGCTGACCCGCGCCCAGACCGGCCCCGGCCTGCTGCTGGTGCCCTCCGCCTTCGCCTGGCCCCGGGTCCTGACCCGCTCGGTGGCCCCCGAGCCGCTCCAACTGGCCTACCCGGCCCGGGGGATCGGCACCCTCTGGGAGCCCCGCGCCAGCAAGGCCACCGACGCCGTGGCCGCCGTACTGGGCCGCTCCCGGACCCTGCTGCTCGCCGAGCTCGACACCCCGGCCTCCACCACCCAACTGGCCCGGCACAGCGGCCTGTCCGCCGCCGCGGTCTCCCAGCACCTGACGGCGCTGCGCGACGCCGGCCTGGTCACCGGCCACCGCGCCGGCCGCTCGGTGCTGTACGCCCGGACGGCCATCGCGGACGCGCTGCTCACACCGGTGGGGTGAGCGTCACCAGAAGATCTCGTAGGTCAGGACCGCGCCGAGGGCCAGCACCGCGCCCGCGCAGAGGCAGGCGGCGGTGTACTTCAGCACCACCGGGAGGAGGGGGCCCGGGACGGCCGTGCGGTAGGGGCGCAGGGGGTCGTGGACCACGTGGAGGGTCGGCGTCTTGTGCTTGCGGGTGTGGTGCCTGTACGTCACACCGTCCATCGCGGTGAACTCGTACCAGGGGCCAGGGCGCCCCAGCGGGTCGATGGCGCGGACGGCCTGCACCGTGATGCCCCGCCGGGCCAGGGCCACCCGCGCGGACGTGTGGTGGCCCACGACGGCGAGGGCGGTCAGGCCGAGGAGGATCGGGATCCCGTTGAGGGCGACGGCGATCGCGACGGACGCTCCGTGGGTGGCACCGGCCCAGATCGTGTAGCCGGCGTAGGCGAGCACGACGGCGAGCGGCCGGACCAGGGACCTCCGCATGCTCAGGACCGGCTCCCCGCCGGGTATGGACCCGGTGGTGACCAGCGCGCTGCCGGCCGGGTCCCGGTCCCGCGGAAGGGCCCGGGTGAGGGCGGCGGCGAAGGCCGCGGCGGCGGTCGGGTTGCCGCCGTGCACCCGGTGGGCGGCGCCGTCGGTCAGGACGACCTCGACGACCGACTCGCCCCCCGCGCGGGCCTCTTGTACGGCCGCGAGGGGGATGAGGGTGTACCGCGGCCCCTGCTGGATCCGCAGATGGCCGGCTTCGAGGGTGGCCGTCGTGCCGCGCCCGGCACCGCGACCGATCAGGACATGGGAAGAGGACATGCCCGCATGATCCCCGAGGCGGCCGAATGGTTGTACGGGCGCCTCGGGAAGGGGGAGAAGGCGGCCTAGTCGAACCAGCGGTCCCGGGCCAGTTCCGCCGTTCGCGACGGGTCCTCCAGCAGGGCCGCCACTTCGAAGCGGCGCGGCCACTGGCCCGCCGCCCAGGCCAGGGCCGCCGCGACGCCCTCCAGTGTGGAGGCGTGCAGGGTGCCGTCCGGGGTGCGGCGCCAGTCGAGCTCGGTGCCGCCCGCCAGGAGTTCCTCGTGCTCCACGTAGCTCTTCGGGGTGGCCGGGCCCAGGAGCTGGTGCACCGATTCGGGGACCTCGTGCTCCTCGCCCTCGGTGGTGACCTCCGCCGGGACCGTCTCCGACAGGCGCCGGACCTGGAACAGCTCCGCCAGGTCGGCGGCCCGGGACGGGGCCACGGGGAGGAGCGGGAGGCCGGCCGTCAGGGGGAGCAGGTCCGGGGCGTCCGCGATCAGCGCCTCGGCCGCGTCGACCACGATCACCTCGCCGTCCACGACCGCGCGCAGCTCGTCGGGCAGGGTGACCTGCTCGGGGTCCAGGTCCGCCAGCGCCCCGTACAGGCCGTGCAGTTGGCGTCCGCCGACCTCCCGGTCCGGGTCGGCGAGGCGGCCGAGCAGCTCCGCGGCGCCGCCCGGCTCCTCCAGCAGGGCCGTCACGGTGGTGCGTACGCCCAGGGCCCGCAGGACCTGCTCGTCCTCGAAGCCGGTGGCGTCCGCCGGGGTGTAGAGCCCCGCCAGCAGCGGGTCGCCGCCCGCCGAGCGCAGGCCGGCCGGGCGGCGGCCGTCCAGGACCGGGTGGTCGCGCAGCCACCAGGCGGTGTACGAGCGCACGGACCGGGTGGTGCCGTCCGGGAGCAGGACCCGCACGGGCTGGGTCAGGGCGTCCCGGAAGGGCGGCTGCGCCAGCATGGCCAGGGCCCGGGGCCAGCAGTCGTCGTCGACCAGGTCGAGGTCCCGTACGGCGACCAGCTCGGTGGCGACCGGCGGCACGGGGGTGTCGGGGAGCTGGTCGAGGAGGTCCTCGCACCACACGTCGACGGCGTCGAGCAGACCCGCGTCGTCGGGCTCGGCGAAGTCCCCGTCGCGGGGCTCCAGTTCGTCGGGGTCCAGGACCACGTCGGTGGCGCGGACCAGCTGGAAGGCGGCGAGGACGCCCACGGCGGTGAGGGTCCGCTCGTCCCAGCGCTCCACCAGCTCGGCGTCCACGTACGGGATCTCGTCCTCGCGGACCACGGAGGCCAGCGCGGAGCCGGGCAGCAGGAGTTCGCCGGCCGGGGTCGGCTCGCCGTCCTCGTCGGGCAGGGCGAGCGCTCCGAGCCAGGGCTCGTCGCCGGGGGAGAGCTCGGCGTCGCGGACCAGGCCGAGGACGATGTCGGCGAGTTCCTCGGGGTCGAGGGCGTCCTCGTCCCAGATCTCCCCGGAGTCCAGGGAGGCCGCGACGGCCGCCCGCACCTGCGGGGTCGTCAGGACGGCGCGCGGGCTCGCCGGGAGCGCGCCGAGCTTCTCCAGCAGCGGGTGCACCGCGTCGGGGTGGGCCACCTTGAGCCCGAGCCGGGCCAGGCTCTCGGGGCTGCCCGACCGCGGGGCGTCCGCGCCGGGCAGCAGCAGGTGCCGGGGCCCGATGGCGGTGCGGCCGTCGGCCAGCGGCACGGGGAGACCGGAGAGCCGGTCGGGGTCGACCCCGGCGAGGCTGTCGTAGAGCCGGTACCACCACGCGGGGGTCCGCTCGATGCCCGCGATCCGCTCGATGGCCTCGCCCAGCGGCAGCCGGCCCACGCCCAGGGTGCGCAGTTCGGGGCGGCGCTCCAGCCCGGCCGGGAGCAGGGTCGGCAGCACCTCCGCGAGGACCCGTACGGTATCGGCGCCCGCGCCCTCCACCACCTCGGCCTCGAAGGGGCGCAGGGCGGCCCGCTCCCGCGGCTCGCCCGCCGCGGGCTCGCTCTCCGCCGACTCGCCCTCGGCCGACTCGCCGCCCGCAGGCTGCTCGGGCGGTGCGGCGGGCGCGAGGAAGGCCGTACGGGGCAGGCGCGTCAGGATGGCCCCGCGCAGGGACCCGTCGAGCTCGCCCTTGCCGAGCGGCCCGGGTACGAGGTCCACGAGTGCGGTGCTCACCGGGTCCCAGGAGCCCAGCAGTTCGGCGTACGCGTCGGCCGCGCGCTCCACGAGGAACTCGGTCAGCGGCCCCGGCGCGGGGTGCCGGCGGGTGGTGTCCAGCGGCAGGGTCGCGATGAGCAGCGCGGGGATGCCGAGCGGTTCGTCGGTCGGGGTCGGCGCGTGCACCACGGGGGCCGTCGCGGGGCGGACGGGGGCGCCTTCGGCGTCGACGGGCACGGACCAGGACACCGCCCAGACGGGCCGCAGCCGTTCCTCGACGGGCCGGTCGGCGAGCAGTGCCTTCTCGATGGGGCCGGAGTGACGCACGGTGCGCCAGCGTTTGCTGTCCGAGGCGGAGTCGGCGATGACGGTGTACGGGCCCTCGGCGCGGCGGGTCAGCGTCCGCACGCCCCCGGCCGGTGTGTCGATGACGACCTCGGCGAGTCCGGGCAGGGTCAGCAGCAGGGCGTCGTCCACGGCGGCCAGCAGCCGCCCGGCCAGTTCCTCGGCGGCGGCGTCGCGCAGCGGGAGGACCACCACGGTGTCGTAGCCCTCGGGCGCGGTGCCCTCGGCCGGCAACGGGAGCCGCAGCAGCGGGACGTGGCCGTCGCGGCGGCGCAGTTCCTCGCCGAGTCCGGAGCTGCCGACGGCGGCCCCCCGGGCCAGTTCCCGGGCCTCGGCCAGGGACCAGCGCACGCCGCCGTGCCGGCCGAGGACGGCGGGCTCGTCGGAGACGGCCAGGACGGCGGCGAAGCCGACGCCGAAGCGGCCGACGCTGCCGGAGGAGTCGTCGCGCTTGGCGGAGGCACGCAGGGTGGACAGCGATTCCACGCCGGTGGCGTCCAGCGGGGAGCCGGTGTTGGAGACGGCGAGCAGCGCGTGCCCGTCGGGCTGGTCGGTGCCCGCGTGCAGGGTGAGCCGCAGCCGGCCGGGAACCCCGGCGCGGGCGGCGGCGTCGGCGGCGTTCTGCGCGAGCTCGACGACGAGCCGGTCGCGGTAGCCGCCGAGCGCCAGGTCCTCCTCGGCGTTGGCGTCCTCGCGGAAGCGGGCCGGGCCCGCGCCCCAGGCGTCGAGCACCCCGCGTCGCAGCCGGGCCGTGCCGAAGGGGTCCACGCCGTCCTGGGCCGCCGTCACTCGCACGCTCACGCTGCTGCCTCCAAGCTGTACTGCGGTGTACGGCGCCGTACCGCGTACCGCGCCGTACGGCATCCGCGGAACACCGGATGCCGAGGCCCTGAAGGTATCGCGTACGCCGAGCGGCTCCGCAAACGAACCGGTGTCAGGCAGACTGCATGAGTCGGTATCGCACAGCTATTTGTGAGGATTGCGCATGATCACGCTCACCAAGGAAGACGGCCCCGCGGACCTGGGCGGCGTAACCCACCTGTCCATCGGAGTCTCGTGGGACCCCACCGTGGGCAGCAGCGGCGGCCTGCTGGGCAAGCTCAAGCGGAAGGTCGGCACCGACCTGGACCTCATCGCCATCGCGATGCAGGGTGCGGACCCGGTCCGCCTCGCGGGTCTCGACTCCCTGGACCCCATGGGCAACGGCTCGCTGCTGCACAGCGGCGACAACCAGACCGGCCACGGCGACGGCGACGACGAGACGGTGACCGTGGAGTTCGCCCGGATACCGGGCAACGTCACGTCCATCGTCTTCGTCGCCGCCGCGTACAAGAAGGGCAGTTCCTTCCAGAGCGCCCGCAACATCAGCTTCAAGGTGTACGACGCCACGGGCGGCAGCAGCCAGCAGGTCGCCGACATCTGGCCGAGCCTGCTCGGCACGGACAACGGCTGCGCCGTGGCGAAGGCGATCCGGGACGGGGCCGGCTGGAAGCTCCAGGTCATCAACCAGACCGGGAAGATCAAGCCGGGCGACGAGCAGGCCCTGATGCGCTTCGCCGTCGCCAAGTAGACCCCGGTAGGGGCCGGGCAGGGGCCGGGGCCGGGCCGGGGCTATTCCTTGCCGACGAGGTGGGCGAACACCACGACGTTGGCGTCCCAGTGGCGGTCCTTGGTGAGGTTGCCGCCGCAGGTGATGACGCGGAGTTCGGCCTTGCCGTGGGTGTCCCCGTAGACCTTGTCGGTGGGGAAACGGTCCTTCTTGAAGGTGTCGACCTCGTCCACGGCGAAGACGGCGGTGGTGCCGTCGTCGCGGTGGACCTCGATCTTCTCGTCCTTCTTCAGCTTCTTGAGGTTGTAGAAGACGGCCTCGGGCGCCTGGGGGGTGTCCATGTGCCCGACGATCGCGGCCGCGCCCTTCTCCCCGGGGGTCGGGCCCTGCTTGTACCAGGCCGCGTCCTTGGGCTTGGCGAAGTCGGGCTCCTGCATGACGCCCTGGGCGTCGAGCCCGACGGTGTCCAGCGGGGCGTCGACCTTGATGTCCGGGATCACGATGCGGTCCGGGACGGAGGCGTTCAGCACCGAGGCGGTCTTGGCGTCGGCCGGGTTGTTCTTGGCCGTGCCGTCACCGCCGGAGGCGCAGGAAGTGATCAGGAAGGCCGTGAGGCCGGCGGCGCCCGCCAAGGCGGCCACGCGCAGGGCGCGGCCGCTCCGGCGGGGGGCGTGTTCAGTGGTGGACTGCTCAGCCATTGTCTGCCGCGTCCGAGGGGACCCAGCCGAGCGGGGCCTGGCCGGTGTTCACGGAACCCTTGGGGGTCTTGTGGTGGCTCGGGTCGAGCGGGGCCGGCTTCGGGTTGACCGGGCCGGTGGCGTCGGTGGAGAACTTGACGGTGTCGAACTTCTTGCCGCCCGCGAAGGCGTCGACGCCGTAGTAGCCGGACTTGACGTTCTTGGCGACGACCGCGGTGCCGGTCCAGACGCCCTTGCCGTCGTTCTTCAGGTTGACCTGGCCGCCGAAGGCGTCGGACTTGATGAAGGCGCTCTTCTCGTTCGGCGAGGTCTTGATGGTGACCTGGATCTTCTCGCCCGGCTTGCCGTGGTCCTGGGACAGGCTCAGCGTCGAAGCGCCCGGCGTCGGGGCGGGCTTGCCGTCCTTGACCGTGATCTGGGCGGTGGCCTGGAGCTTCTCGCCCTTGGGGCCGGTGCCGGTGAGGGAGATGCCGTAGGTGCCGTCGGCGACCTTGGCGATCGTGGCGGTGGCGCCGCGCCCGTCGGTCATCTTGACGTTGTTCAGGGCCTCGGAGGAGATCGACAGGTTCGTCGAGCCGTCGGGAACCTCCATCGACATCCGGACGGAGTCGCCCGGCTTGCCGGAGGAGGACGAGACCTTCAGGGCCACCGGGGCGGTCTTGCCGTCCTTGACCGTGATCTGGGCGGTGGCCTGGAGCTTCTCGCCCTTGGGGCCGGTGCCGGTGAGGGAGATGCCGTAGGTGCCGTCGGCGACCTTGGCGATCGTGGCGGTGGCGCCGCGCCCGTCGGTCATCTTGACGTTGTTCAGGGCCTCGGAGGAGATCGACAGGTTCGTCGAGCCGTCGGGAACCTCCATCGACATCCGGACGGAGTCGCCCGGCTTGCCGGAGGAGGACGAGAGCTTCAGGGCCACCGGGGCGGTCTTGGCGTCGGCGCTCGCGCTGCCGTGCGCGGCCGGGGTGGCGTCGGCCGCGAACGCGGCGGTCGGGACGGCCAGGGCCATAGACGAGGCGAGGGCGATCGCCGAGAAGGTAAGTGCCTTGCGCATGGGGTTCCTCCTGAACGGGCCGGGGTTCGTTCCCGGCACACCAGACATGAGGGACATCCTGGGGCGGTTGGTTGCGCCCCTCCGAGGGGCCGGGAGGGCCCCCTGCCGAAGGTCCCGCGGCATAAAGCCGCAGGCGGAGGTGGTGGTGGGGATCTTCCGTTTACGGGCTCTTTGCCCCGATTTTTGGGACCAAGGTCCCGGGATTCCGGGCCGTGCGCGGCACTGCGTCCTTCAGGGCCCGTTCAGGACCGCCTCAGGGTCTGTTCAGTACCTTTCCGTACCTTCCGGCGGCGGCCCGGACAGCGCGAAGCCCCCGGTGACGGGATGTCACCGGGGGCTGCGGAGCGTGTGGGTCAGAGGGCTTCGATCACGAAGTCCACGCACGCGGTGAGCGCCTGCACGTCCGCCGGGTCGATCGACGGGAACATCGCGACACGGAGCTGGTTGCGGCCGAGCTTGCGGTAGGGCTCGGTGTCCACGATGCCGTTGGCGCGCAGCACCTTGGCGACCGCCGCCGCGTCGATGTCGTCCGCGAAGTCGATCGTGCCGATGACGGCCGAGCGCTTGGCGGAGTCCGCGACGAACGGGCTGGCGTACTTCGACGCCTCGGCCCAGCCGTACAGGTGGGCCGCGCTGGCCGACGTACGGCCGGTCGTGAACTCCAGACCGCCCTGGCTGTTCATCCACTCCAGCTGCTGGTCCAGCAGGAAGAGGGTGGAGAGCGCCGGGGTGTTGTACGTCTGGTTCTTCAGCGAGTTGTCGATCGCGGTCGGCAGCGAGAAGAACTCCGGGATGTGCCGGCCGGAGGCGTGCACGCGGGCCGCGCGCTCCAGGGCCGCCGGCGAGAACGCCGCCAGCCACAGGCCGCCGTCGGAGGCGAAGGACTTCTGCGGGGCGAAGTAGTAGACGTCGGTCTCGGTGATGTCCACCGGCAGACCGCCGGCGCCCGAGGTCGCGTCCACCAGCACGAGGGAGCCCTCGTCGGCGCCCGCGACGCGCTTGATCGGCGCCGCGACACCCGTCGAGGTCTCGTTGTGGGTGTACGCGTACACATCCACGCCCGCCTCGGCCACCGGGTCCGGGTGGGTGCCCGGGTCGGAGGAGATCACCGACGGGGCGTCCAGCCACGGCGCGGACTTCGCGGCGCTGGCGAACTTGGAGGAGAACTCACCGAAGGTGAGGTGCTGCGACTTCCGCTCGATGAGACCGGCGGTCGCGATGTCCCAGAAGGCGGTGGAGCCGCCGTTGCCCAGGATCACCTCGTAGCCCTCGGGGAGGGAGAAGAGGTCCCGGAGGCCCTGGCGCACCGATCCGACCAGGTTCTTGACCGGGGCCTGACGGTGGGAGGTTCCGAGCAGGGAGGTACCGGTGGCGGCGAGGGCGTCCAGCGCCTCGGTCCGCACCTTGGAGGGGCCCGCGCCGAAGCGTCCGTCGGCGGGCTTGATGTCAGCGGGAATCTGGATCTCGGCCACGAGCCGAGCGTATCGGGTCCCGGTCCGCGGTCCGGAGCCGCGTCCACCCGATGAGATGACGCGGACGAGCGGAAGGCGGTGGGAGGCTGTCCGCCGTGACCTCACCCGGTGAACTCGAACGGACATTGCGGAAGAACCTGCGCGGGGAGGTCGACTTCGGAGCCGCCGCCCGGGCCCTGACGACGATGGACGCCTCGAACTACCGGCGCGTCCCGGTCGGCGTGGTCAGCCCGCGCGATGCCGACGACGTGGCCGCCGCCCTCGCGGTGTGCGCCGAGGCGGGGGTGCCGGTGGTCCCGCGCGGCGGCGGCACCTCCATCGCGGGCCAGGCGACGGGCATCGGCGTCGTCCTGGACCTCACCCGCCACATGAACGCCCTGGTCTCCCTGGACCCGGCCGCCCGCACCGCCGTGGTCCAGCCCGGCCTGGTCCTGGACCGGCTGCGCGACGCGGCGCGCCCGCACGGGCTGACCTTCGGGCCGGACCCCTCCACGCACTCCCGGTGCACGCTCGGCGGGATGATCGGCAACAACGCCTGCGGGGCCCACTCCGTGGCCTGGGGGACCACCGCCGACAACGTCGCCGAACTGGCGGTGACGGCGTACGGCGGCTCCCCGTACCGGCTCGCCACCGGCTGGGACGGTGCCCCCGCCGGGCTGCGGGAGCTGGTGTCGGGGAACCTGGCCGCCCTGCGCACCGGCATGGCGGGCGGCCCCGCCGACGGCTTCTCGCGGCGGATCTCCGGCTACGGCGGCCTGGACGCGCTGCTCCCCGAACGGGGTGTGGAGGTCGCCCGGGCGTTCTGCGGCAGCGAGGGCACGCTGGGCGTGGTCACCGAGGCGGTCGTACGGCTCGTGGAACGGCCCGCCGCCCCGGCGCTGGCCGTCCTCGGGTACGCCGACGAGAGCGCGGCCGCGGAGGCGGCGGCGGGCCTGCTGCCGTTCGGGCCGCTGACCGTGGAGGGGATGGCCGCCGACCTGGTCGGCCCGGCTGCCGCCGGACTTCCCCGGGGCGGGGCCTGGCTGTTCGCGGAGACGCGCGACGAGGGCGCGGCCCGGGCCCTGCTCCGGGCCTCCGACGCGGTGGACACCCTCCTGCTCACCGACCCGGCGGCGCAGCGGGCCCTGTGGCGGATCCGCGAGGACGCGGCGGGCACCGCGACCCGGATGCCCGACGGGACCATGGCCTGGCCGGGGTGGGAGGACTGCGCGGTACCGCCCGCCCGGCTCGGCGCCTACCTGCGGGAATTCCGCGCCCTGCTGGCGCAGCACGGGCTGCGCGGATCCCCGTACGGCCACTTCGGCGAGGGCTGCGTGCACGTACGGATCGACTTCGACCTGGTCACCGGGCCCGGTGTGGCCCGCTTCCGGGCCTTCTCCTCGGACCTCGCCGACCTGGTGGTCGCGCACGGCGGCTCCCTGTCCGGGGAACACGGGGACGGGCAGGCGCGGGCGGAGCTGCTGCCGCGGATGTACGGGCCCGAGGTGATCGGGCTCTTCGCGTCCTACAAGCGGGTCTGGGACCCGGCGGGCGGCATGAACCCCGGAATCCTGGTCCGCCCGGCCCGCCTCGACGAGAACCTCCGCTTCTCGGTGCTCCCGCCGTCCCTGCCCTTCGCGGGAGAGGTGGCGCGGTGCGTCGGCGTCGCCAAGTGCCGCTCGACGGACGTCGGGGGGCTGGGGGTGATGTGCCCGTCGTACCGGGCCACGGGGGAGGAACGCCACTCCACGCGGGGGCGGGCGCGGCTGCTGCACGAGATGCTCGCGGGGGAGATCGTGACCGGCGGCTGGCGGTCGGCGGAGGTCGCCGAGGCGCTGGATCTGTGCCTCGGCTGCAAGGGCTGTCGCAGCGACTGCCCGGTGGGGGTCGACATGGCCTCCTACAAGGCGGAGTTCCTCCACCACCACTGGGCGGGCCGGCTGCGCCCGCTCTCCCACTACGCCCTGGGCGGGCTGCCGGGGTGGCTCCGCCTGATCGCCGCCCTGCGGCTGGCCGGCCCGGTGAACCTGCTGTCCCGCTTCCTCCGCCTCCCGGGCCTGGAACGGTCCCGGCCCCTGCCCCGGCTGGCCCGGACCCCGTTCACCCGCGGGTGGCGCGCGATGGTCCGCTCCGCGGGGTCAGGTCCCCTACCCGCCCTTCGCCCGTTCCCCGGGCTCCGCCCGGACCCGTCCCCGGGTGCGGCGCCGTTGCCGGGGGCCGGCCCCCGGACCCCCGCTCCTCAAACGCCGGAGGGGCTGGATGGGCCGGCGTGTAAGGCGCGGGATCTGGGGCGGAGCCCCAGGGGGTCCGGGGCGCAGCCCCGGGGAACGGTGGAAGGGCGGGCAGGGGACCCAGCCCCGCAGGGCGTGCCCGGGCCTGGGGCCGGGGCCGTCGTGACCCTGTGGCCCGACACGTTCACGGAGTACCTCGCGCCCGAGGCCGGCCACGCCGCCGTGAGGGTCCTGCGGGCCGCCGGCCTGGAGCCCGTGGTGCCGGCCGGGCGGGTCTGCTGCGCGCTGACCTACCTCTCCACCGGCCGCCTCGACACCGCCCGCCGGGTCCTGCGCCGCACCCTGGACGCCGTGGGCGACCCGCAGGGCCCCGTCACCGTCCTCGAACCGAGCTGCGCGGCAGCGCTCCGCACCGATCTGCCCGCCCTGCTCCCGCAGGACCCCCGCGCACCCCGTCTCGCGGCGGCCGTCCGCACCTTCGCCGAGACCCTGGAGGAGTACGCCCCCCACTGGCAGCCGCCCCGCCTCGACCGGCCGGTCGCCGGCCAGACCCACTGCCACCAGCACGCCGTCCTCGGCGACGGCCCCGACCGCCGGCTGCGCGAGCGCGCCGGGCTGACGGGGGAGCTCAGCGGAGGCTGCTGCGGCCTCGCGGGCAACTTCGGCTTCGAGCCCGGACACCACGAGGTCTCCGTGGCCTGCGCCGAGGAACAGCTCCTGCCGTCGCTGCGGGCGGCGGCGCCGGGTACCGAGGTACTGGCGGACGGGTTCTCCTGCCGGACCCAGATCGCGCAGCTGGCCGGCGGCCGGGCCCGCCACCTGGCGGAACTCCTGGCGGAGGGCCTCCCGGAGGACCGGCAGGAGGACCCGCAGGAGGGGCCGCCGGAGGCCCGGCCGGAACCGGACGTACACGAGATGTAAGGCAAAACACGGAAGCACGCTCCTTACGCACCCCCTAATCTGGATAAATGCCCGCACCCTCCTCACCCACGAGCACCGCTCCCGCGCAAGCGACGGCAACCGTCCCGGCCGCCGCCCCCGCCGACGGCTCCTTCCGGGCCCGCTTCGGCCCGGTCGCCCTGGTGATCACCGCGGGCGTATCGGTGCAGTTCGGTGCCGCCCTCGCCGTGATGCTCATGCCGCGGGCGGGCGCGGCCGGCGTGGTCACGCTGCGCCTCGCCGCCGCCGCCCTGGTGCTGCTGCTCGTCTGCCGGCCCACGGTGCGCGGGTACTCCCGCTCCGACTGGTCGACCGTGGTGTGGTTCGGCGTGACCATGGCCGGCATGAACGGGTTCATCTACCAGGCCATCGACCGGATCCCCCTCGGCCCGGCCGTCACCCTGGAGGTGCTCGGCCCGCTGGTGCTCTCCGTCGTGGTCTCCCGCCGGCTGCTGAACCTGCTGTGGGCCGGGCTGGCGCTCGCCGGGGTGGTCCTGCTGTCCACCCACGGCGGAGGCGGCCTCGGGGGCCTCGACCCGCTGGGCGTGGCCTTCGCCCTCGCGGCGGGCGGCATGTGGGCGGCGTACATCGTGTTCAGCGCGCGGACCGGCCGCCGCTTCCCCCAGGCCGACGGGCTGGCGCTGGCGATGGCCGTGGCGGCCGTACTGTCCCTGCCGCTCGGCGTGATCGAGGCCGGCTCGGCCCTGCTGCGCCCCGGCACCCTGCTCCTGGGCCTCGGCGTGGCGGTGCTGTCCTCGGTGCTGCCCTACACGCTGGAGCTGCTGGCCCTGCGCAGGCTCCCGGCGCCGACCTTCGCGATCCTGATGAGCCTGGAGCCCGCGATCGCGGCGACGGCCGGGTTCCTGATCCTGAACCAGGCACTGTCGGTGCTCGACGCGGCGGCGATCGCGCTGGTCATCGTGGCGAGCATGGGCGCGGTCCGCTCGCAGACGCGCCGGGAGACCCGCCCGAAGACCGGTCCGAAGACCGGTCCGCGGACCCGCTCTCGGAGCCCTCAGCCGAACTGATCGTAGAAGCCGCTCTTGAGCAGGAGCGCCCGCTCCTCGGTCTCCCTGAAGGCGGCGGCTCCGGCCGCCCCCTCCGCCCGGCCGAGGAGCTCGGTCACCCGCGCGGCGAGCCGGTCGGAGTGGGTGTCGGACAGCAGGGACACCGTCGCGAGCGAATGCGTCTTCGCGTCGTGGACCAGGTGCGGATGGTAGAACCGCGAACGGTTCCGGCCGCCGCCCTCCGCCGTGAACCGCGGCCCCATGCGCTCCCACAGCCGCCCGTACTCGACGGAGACCAGCACCTCGCCCCAGAACCGCAGGAAGGCCAGCAGCCGCAGGTCGGCGTCGTCGTGGCCGCCCGCGTCCGCGATCAGTTCGAGGGTGTCGGTGATGGCGCGCCGGGTCGCGGCCGTGGGCCTCGACGCCACCAGGGCCTGCCTGGACACTCCGAGCCGCCGCAGGTCCTCGGTCATGTCCTCGCGGTGCGAGGGCGCGTGCCCCTGTGCACCGGGGTACTCCTCGCGCAGGATGACCCGGGCGATCCGCAGCCCCTCCTCGTCGCGCAGCAGGTCGATGGCCAGGTCGTAGGACGGGGTGAACGCGAGCGATACGAAGCGCCGCTGGAGCAGGAGCGCGGTGAAGTCCTCCTCGGGCAGCCGGGTGATGTCCGCCAGGACCGGATGCCGCTCGAAGCGCTCGATGAGCCCGTTCTCGAACCCGTCCAGCTCGTGCAGCTCGTGCAGGTCGTGCATGGCCGTACCTTTCCGTGGATCTGCAGGTGGGTCTCCGTACGGGACTCCGCGCGGGTCTCCGTACGGGACTCCGCCCGGATCTCCGTACGAAGCCCTCTGGATCACCAGCTGATGTTCCTGAGGGATTCGCGCCAGTCGGCGAGCTCCACGTCGCGGCCGATCTCCCACAAGGTGTCCAGCTCCCGCTGGACCTGCCGTCCCATCGTGCTGTCGCTGCCGTCGATCTCCGTCTGGGCGGAGTCGACCGCGAGCTGGCGGTGCAGGAACGAACTGACCAGAAAGTGCTCGTCGGCCTTGTGCACGGCGATGGACGGCAGGGAGTTGTACACCCGCACCCTGAGCAGCGCCCGACCCGCCGGCCCGACCCCCCGGTGCAGTTCCGCGAGGCCGGCCAGGCACATCTCCACCCGGGCCTTCACGTCCAGCGCGAGGGCGGGGTCCCGTACGGAACGCAGTGCCTCGTCGCGCAGGCCCGCCACGGGGGAGGACGGGTACAGCAGCATGATGCGCACCGGTACGCCGTGGTCCACCAGCGCCTTCTCCAGCGCGGGCTGGAGGTGTTCCAGGTTGGGGATGAAGGTCTGCAGGATGGCCACCTCCTGGGTGGCCCCTTCGACGAATCCGTTGAACTGCATGTCGGGGAACTCCGCGTGCACCCGGATCACGCCGAGGTAGTTCTCCTGCTTGAGCTGCTGTGCGACGGTGTCGATGTCCAGCTTGGCGAGCTGCGTCTGGAAGCTGCTGTCGAGCCGGGCGACCTGCGAACGGAGGGTGTCGTCGAGCCGGACCACATGGGCCTCGACCACGTCGAGCTTGCGCAGGCGGTCGATCTCCAGGAGGAGGAAGACGGTGACCGTGCTCAGGATCAGCAGGGTGACCTTGGGGAGGGCGCCGCCGGGAGCGAGCGCGTCGAGCCATCCGAAGAGGTCCGCGATCAGGACCACGACGCCCGATATGGACATCAGGGCCAGCGCGATGCGCTCCACCCGATAGCGAACGTCGACACTCATGCCGCTCCAGCTCCCGTGCCCCGTACCTCGTGCCCGACGTGGTCGGCGCCGACGGTATACCGACTCCCGTTGTTTCAGGGCGGTTTGGGGTGTGGCGTGGGGAGGGGTGGGGCGAGTTCAGGCCATGACGGGCCGGTGCTCAGCTCCAGATGATGTCGCCGGCCGGGCCGACCGTCGGGGGCGCGACGTCCGCGTGCTGGACGTTCGCCTCGACGCGCGCCGTACCGGTCGTCGTCCCGGGCTTGGTCCCGGTCGGCCGGTCCCCGTCCGGGAAGTCCTGGCCCCAGCCGCCGGCGATGGCCACGCCCAGCGCGAGGGCGCTCAGGGCGGCGGTCGCGAAGTACATCCGACGAGTCGTCATGCGCGGAGCATCCCAGCCGCCCGCGCCGGAGGGAAGGCCTCACCCACAGGTGTGCGAACCGTCACCCACGGTGGTGCCGGTGCCGGTGCCGGTGCCGGTGCCGGTGTCAGTGCCAGTGCCAGTGCCCGTGCCGGTTCCCGTGCCGGTTCCCGTCCCCGCCGTCCCGTAGCGGGCCGCCGTCGCGGCCGCGGCCGCTCCGATGCGGCGGCGCAGGGCCGGCGGGGCGAGCACCTCCGCCTCCGCGCCGAACCCCAGGAACTGTGCCTCCGCGTGGTCCTGCGACTCGATCGGCAGGACCGCCCGGGTCCACCCGGGCCGTTCGGGGTCCGGGGTCCCGGTGGCGGCCAGGGCCCTGGCCTGGGCGCCGCTCAGCCGGGCGGCCGCGCGCGCGGAGACCCGTACCCGCGCCTCCTCCGGATGCAGCCGCTCGTGGAACTCGGCCTGCGCGCGCCGCCAGTGGGCGGCCAGCTCGAAGCCCTCGGGGAGCGCGCACTCCTCGCCGGTCTCGCGCACGGCCAGGATCTGGTCCACCCGGTAGGTGTACGGGGGGCCGGCGGGGGTCGGCGCAAGCGGCTCGGCGGCCGTGCCCGGCTCGGCGGCCGTGCCCGGCTCCGCCGGTGTGCCCGCGACCAGGTACCAGCGTCCCGCCTTCAGGACCAGCCCGTACGGGGCCAGCCGCCGGTCCACCTCGTGGGGCGCCTTCCAGCGCCGGTAGCGGACCTCGACGACCCGCCCCCGCCACACCGCGTCGGCGACCCGCGCCAGGTGCGGGGTCTCCTCGTGCTCCGCGTACCAGCCGGGAGCGTCCAGGTGGAAGCGCAGCCGCATCCGGTCGGCCTGCGCACGTAGCTCCGCGGGCAGGGCGGCGCGCAGCTTGAGCTGGGCGGTGGACAGGGCCCGGCCGAGGCCGAGTTCGGCGGCCGGACCGGGCATCGAGGTGAGGAAGAGGGCCTCCGCCTCGCCCGGGGCGAGCCCGGTGAGGCGGGTGCGGTAGCCGTCGAGGAGCTGGTAGCCGCCGCTGTGCCCGGCATCGCCGTACAGCGGGACGCCGGCGGCGGCCAGCGCCTCCGCGTCGCGGTAGACCGTACGGACCGACACCTCCAGCTCCGCGGCGAGCTCGGCGGCGGTCATCCGGCCCCGGGTCTGGAGCAGGAGCAGGATCGAGAGCAGTCGGCTCGACTTCATGTGCCCTTCACTGACACAGGATGTCAGTGGAGTCCTCCTACGGTTCCCCCGTCAGCACGGAGAACGGCTGTAGAGAACACTCTTCTGGGAGACCGCACATGAACGACTTCGACTTCTTCGTCGGCACCTGGGACGTCACCAACCGCTGGCTCGCGGACTTCCTGGACGCGGACAGCGGATGGGAGGAGTTCCCGGCGGTGTCCCGGTGCACGCGCCACTTCGACGGCGCCGCGAACTTCGACGAGATCGAGTTCCCGACGAAGGGCTTCGCGGGGCTGACCCTGCGCCTCTACGACCCCGAGCGCGAGCAGTGGACCCTGAACTGGGGCAGCCGCCGGACGGGGACGCTCTTCCCGCCCGTCGCGGGAGGGTTCGACGCGGCGACGGGGACGGGAGTCTTCGAGGGCGAGGACACCTACGGGGGCAAGGCGGTCCGGGTGCGGTTCGTGTGGTCGCGGACGGCGACGGACTCCCCGTGGTGGGAGCAGTTCTTCTCGGCGGACGAGGGCGCGAGCTGGGTCCACAACTGGACGATGGACTTCAGCCGCCGGGCGGCCTCCTGAGTCCGGCGCCCGGCAGAGCCGTTGGAGCCGTCGCAGCCCTCGAAGCCGTCGCAGCCGTCAGAGCCGCCCGGGCGGCCCGAGCAGGCCGAGCGGCCCGAGTACCGCGCTCAGCCCGTTCGGCCGCTGCTCGACCGGCAGGTGTTCGACCAGCCGGACCGGGCACCCCAGCGCCGCGGCCCCGGCGTCCGCGACGGCGTCGTCGCCGACCATGAGCACGCGTGCGGGCGCCTCCCCGAGAGCCTCGCAGGCGGCCCTGAACAGGAGGGGATCGGGCTTCTGGACTCCGTGCTCGAAGGACAGTACGTACGCGTCGACGAACCGGTCGAGACCGTGGGCCCGGAAGACGGGGCGCAGGTCCCAGCCGATGTTGCTGACGACGGCGACGGGTACGCCCCGTGCGTGCAGGGCGGCGAGCGTGGCGGCGGTGTCGGGGTAGGGCCGCCAGGCCGCGGGGGTTCAGTGCCGTGCGTAGAGGGCGTCGGCCAGCTCCGGGGAGGGCAGCGGCACCTCCCGGGTGAGGGCGGTGTAGGCGGCCCGGTGCTGCTCGGGGCTCAGGTCCCGCTCCCGCCACAGCGGCTCCAGCCGGGCCGGCAGCCGCCGCGGCGAGGCTCCACCGGGCAGGGCGCCGGCCTCTTCGAGCAGGGCGGCCAGGGCGATGAGTTCGGCCTCGGGCAGATCGGTGCCGCTGTCGGCCACGACCGCGCGCAGCCAGTCCTCGGTGGGCTCGACGCGGAAGAGGGTCCCGGAGAAGTCGAACATCACGGCTTTGACGGCGCCCGGGAGCACGCCTCCGTCCTCGTCCTCGTACACGTCCATGTCCCCGTCCATGTCCCCGTCCCCGTCCCCGTCTCGTCCCCGACTTGAGCTCGGCCGTGACGGGGATCCTCGCCGCGGAGGCGGGCGACGCGCAAGCGGGGCCCCGGACGCCGGCCGCGCCCAAATCCCCTCCAGCCCACCCCCGTTCGCTTTCCAAAAATAAATGCAAGCACGCTTGATTGTTTTCCTGACGGCTGCCACGCTTCCCCTCACGCCGAGAAGGGGAGCGCACCCGTGCCCGATCCGTCCGCTGTCGAGAACGTCCTCACCGTCTTCGCCGATCTCCGCGAGGAGGGCCGGGAACTCGACTCCCTGGTCGGGGAACTGCCCGCCGCCGACTGGGCGAAGCCCACACCCGCACCCGGCTGGAGCCTCGCCCACCAGATCGCCCACCTGCACTGGACCGACCGTGCCGCGCTGCTCGCGCTCACCGATGCCGTCGCCTTCGCGGGGCTGGTCGAGGAGGCCCTGAAGGCCCCCGACTCCTTCGTCGACGCGGGCGCCGAGGAGGGCGCCGCACTCGACCCCGCCGAGCTGCTCGCCCGCTGGCGGAGCGGCCGTACCGCCCTCGACGAGGCCCTCGCCGCGGCCTCGCCCGACACCAGGTTCCCCTGGTACGGACCGCCGATGAAGGCCGCCTCGATGGCGAGCGCCCGCCTGATGGAGACCTGGGCGCACGGCCAGGACGTCGCCGACGCGCTCGGCGTGCGCCGCGTACCGACGGCCCGGCTGCGGCACGTGGCACGGATCGGAGTGCGGGCGCGCGACTACGCGTACGCCGTACGGGGCCTGCCGGCGCCGGAGGGGGAGTTCCGGGTGGAGCTGGCGGCTCCGGGAGCTCCGGGCGAGGTGTGGACGTACGGGCCGCAGGACGCGCCGCAGCGGGTCACCGGGCCGGCGCTCGACTTCTGCCTGCTGGTGACCCAGCGCGCGCACCGCGCGGACCTGGCCCTGACGGCGACCGGCCCCGATGCCGACGGCTGGCTCGACATCGCCCAGGCCTTCGCGGGCCCGGCGGGCCCGGGCCGTACGCCGGGGGCCTCGCGGTGACCCGGCGCCCCCTGCTGATCGGGAACGCGTCGGGCTTCTACGGGGACCGCTTCTCCGCCCTGCGCGAGATGCTGACGGACGGCCCCCTCGACGTGCTGACCGGGGACTACCTGGCCGAGCTGACCATGCTGATCCTCGGCCGCGACCGGCTGAAGAACCCGGAACTCGGCTACGCCAAAACCTTCCTGCGCCAGTTGGAGGAGTGCCTGGGCCTGGCCCACGAGCGGGGCGTACGGATCGTGGTGAACGCGGGCGGCCTGAACCCGGCGGGACTCGCCGGAGCGGTACGCGCGCTGGCCGCGAAGCTGTCCGTGCCGGTCGCGGTCGCGCACGTGGAGGGCGACGACCTGATGGCGCACCCGCTGCCGTCCCCTCTCCCGTCCGGGGAGGGCGCGCTCACCGCGAACGCCTACCTGGGCGGCGCCGGGATCACGGCCTGCCTGCGGGCGGGCGCCGACGTGGTGGTGACCGGCCGGGTCACGGACGCGGCGCTGGTGAGCGGGCCCGCGGCCTGGTGGTTCGACTGGGCGCCGGACGACCACGACCGGCTGGCCGGGGCGGTCGTGGCGGGCCACGTACTGGAGTGCGGCACCCAGGCCACGGGCGGCAACTACGCCTTCTTCACCCGGCACGACGTGTCCCGCCCCGGGTTCCCGCTGGCGGAGATCGCGGAGGACGGCTCCTCGGTCATCACGAAGCACCCGGGCACGGGCGGAGTCGTCTCCGTCGGTACGGTCACGGCGCAACTCCTCTACGAAACCCAGGGAGCCCGCTACCTCGGCCCCGACGTGACGGCCCGCCTGGACACGGTCCGGCTGTCGGACGCGGGCACGGACCGGGTCCGGATCTCCGGGGTCCTGGGGGAGGCCCCGCCCGGCACCCTGAAGGTGGGCGTGACCCGCATCGGGGGCTGGCGCAACGAGGTCGTCTTCGTCCTGACGGGCCTGGACGTGGACGCGAAGGCGGCGCTGGTGCGCGCGCAGCTGGCCCCGCTGCTGTCCTCGGTGGCCTCCGCCGCCTGGACGCTGTCCCGCACCGACCACGAGGACGCCCCGACCGAGGAGACCGCGAGCGCGCTGCTGCGCCTGGTGGTCCGGGACCCGTCCCCCGACCGGGTGGGCCGCGCGCTGACCTCGGCGGCCATCGAGCTGGCCCTGGCCAGCTATCCGGGCTTCCACGTCACGGCCCCGCCGTCACCGGCCCAGCCGTACGGGGTCTTCAGCGCGACCGAGATCCCCGCCGCGGAGGTCCCCCACAGGGCGGTCATGCCGGACGGCACGATGCTCCCGCTGGACGCGGCCGCCCGCATCCCCGCGGGGCCCACCCCGCAGGACGGGCATGCTCCGGCTGCGCGGGACGCGTACGCGCCGGCTGCGCCGGATCCGCATGCTCCGGCTGCGCGGGGCGCGTACGCGCCGGCTGCGCGGGATCCGCATGCTCCGGCTGCACGGGACGCCTACGCGCCGGGTGCGCCGGATCCGCATGCTCCGGCTGCGCGGGACGCCTACGCGCCGGGTGCGCCGGATCCGCATGCTCCGGCTGCGCGGGACGCCTACGCGCCGGCTGCGCCGGATCCGCACGCCCCGGCCACGCCGGACCCGCACGCCCCGGCCACCCCCGACCCGGTGCCGCCCACCCGCCGGGTGCCGCTCGGTGCGCTCATCGGGGCGCGCAGCGGGGACAAGGGCGGGGACGCCAACGTCGGGCTGTGGGCCGAGACGGCCCCCGCCTGGGAGTGGCTGCGCACCGCCCTCACCGTCGAAGCCTTCAAGGCGCTGCTCCCCGAGACGGCCCCACTGGAGGTGAGCCGCGCCGAACTCCCGAACATCCGCTCCCTCAACTTCACCGTCACCCGGATCCTCGGCGACGGCGTGGCCTCCGGCCACCGCTTCGACCCCCAGGCCAAGGCCCTCGGCGAATGGCTCCGCTCCCGCCACGTGGACATCCCCGCAGCCCTGCTGCAGCTGTCCACGGAGGCCCCGGCAGCCCTGCCCCACCCGCCCGCGGCGGCCCCCGCAGCCCTGCTGCGGCCCCCAACGGAGCCCCCGGCAGCAGCGCAACCGCCCGCGGAGCCCCCCGTACCCACCACCGCCCCGGAGGGGACCCCGTGACCCGCCTCAAGAGTGCCGTCGACCCGCTCGCCCCCGAGCACGCGCAGGCCCGTACCGCCGCGCTGGAGCGGCTCGCCGAGCTCGATGCCGCGCACGCCGCCGCCCTCGCCGGGGGCGGGGAGAAGTACACCGCCCGGCACAAGACCCGCGGCAAGCTCCTCGCGCGTGAGCGCGTCGAGCTGCTCCTCGACCCGGACACCCCGTTCCTGGAGCTGTCCCCGCTCGCCGCCTGGGGCAGTGACTACCCGGTCGGCGCCTCCATGGTCACCGGCATCGGGACCGTCGAGGGCGTCGAATGCCTGGTCACCGCCAACGACCCCACCGTCCGCGGCGGCGCCTCCAACCCCTGGACGCTGAAGAAGGCGCTGCGCGCCAACGAGATCGCCCGCCAGAACAGGCTCCCCTGCATCAGCCTCGTCGAGTCCGGCGGCGCCGACCTCCCCTCCCAGAAGGAGATCTTCATCCCGGGCGGCGCCATCTTCCGCGACCTCACCCGGCTCTCGGCCGACGGCGTCCCCACCATCGCCGTCGTCTTCGGCAACTCCACCGCCGGAGGCGCGTACATCCCCGGCATGTCCGACCACACGATCATGATCAAGGACCGCTCCAAGGTGTTCCTGGGCGGCCCGCCGCTGGTCAAGATGGCCACCGGCGAGGAGAGCGACGACGAGTCCCTCGGCGGAGCCGACATGCACGCCCGGACCTCCGGCCTCGCCGACTACTACGCCCTCGACGAGCAGGACGCCATCCGCCAGGCCCGTCGCGTCGTGGCCCGCCTCAACCACCGCAAGGCACAGCCCGATCCGGCGCGCGCCGAGGAACCCCTCCACGACCCGGAGGAACTCCTCGGGATCGTCCCCGCCGACCTGAAGACCCCCTTCGACCCCCGCGAGGTCATCGCCCGGATCGTCGACGCCTCCGACTTCGACGAGTTCAAGCCCCTGTACGGCACCAGCCTGGTCACCGGCTGGGCGAGCCTGCACGGCTACCCGGTCGGCATCCTCGCCAACGCCCAGGGGGTGCTCTTCAGCGCGGAATCGCAGAAGGCGGCCCAGTTCATCCAGCTCGCCAACCAGCGGGACATCCCGCTCCTCTTCCTCCACAACACCACCGGCTACATGGTCGGCAAGGAGTACGAGCAGGGCGGCATCATCAAACACGGCTCGATGATGATCAACGCGGTGTCGAACTCGAAGGTCCCGCACCTCTCCGTCCTCATCGGCGCCAGCTACGGCGCCGGCCACTACGGCATGTGCGGCCGCGCCTACGAGCCCCGCTTCCTCTTCGCCTGGCCCAGCGCCAAGTCCGCCGTCATGGGCCCCGCCCAGCTCGCGGGCGTGCTGTCCATCGTCTCCCGGCAGTCCGCCGCCGCGAAGGGACAGCCCTACGACGAGGAGGCCGACGCCGGCATGCGCGCCTTCGTCGAGGCGCAGATCGAGTCCGAATCCCTGCCGATGTTCCTGTCCGGACGGCTGTACGACGACGGGGTCATCGACCCCCGCGACACCCGCACCGTCCTCGGCCTGTGCCTCTCGGCCGTCCACAACGCCCCCGTCGAGGGCGCCCGTGGCGGCTTCGGCGTCTTCCGGATGTGAGCCCGCACATGACGAATCCCACCCAGAGCCAGACCCCTTTTGCCTCACAGACCCCCCTGACCTCCCTCCTCGTCGCGAACCGCGGCGAGATCGCGGTCCGCGTCTTCCGTACGGCCCGCGCGCTGGGCCTGGCCACCGTCGCCGTCCACTCCGACCCCGACGCCGACGCCCTGCACGTCCGCGAGGCCGACGCGGCCGTACGGCTGCCCGGCGCGGCCCCCGCCGAGACCTACCTGCGCGGCGACCTGGTCATCGCGGCCGCCCTCGCCGCGGGCGCCGACGCCGTCCACCCCGGCTACGGGTTCCTCTCCGAGAACGCCGACTTCGCCCGCGCCGTCCGCGCCGCCGGGCTCGCCTGGGTCGGCCCGCCGCCCGAGGCGATGGAGGCCATGGCCTCCAAGACCCGGGCCAAGGAACTGATGCGAGCCGCCGGGGTCCCGCTGCTGGACCCCGTGGACCCGCACGCGGCCACCACCGCCGACCTCCCGCTGCTCCTCAAGGCCGCGGCGGGCGGCGGCGGCCGCGGGATGCGGGTGGTCCGCGACCTCGACTCCCTCAAGGAATCCCTCGAAGCGGCCTCCGCCGAGGCCCTGTCGGCCTTCGGCGACGGAGAGGTCTTCGCCGAGCCCTATGTGGAGCGCGGCCGCCACGTCGAGGTGCAGGTCCTCGCCGACTCCCACGGCACCGTCTGGGCACTCGGCACCCGCGACTGCTCCCTCCAGCGGCGCCACCAGAAGGTCATCGAGGAAGCCCCCGCGCCCGGTCTCCCCGAAGGCCTGCGCACCACGCTCCACGAGGCGGCCGTGGCCGCCGCCCGAGCGGTCTCGTACGAGGGCGCGGGCACGGTGGAGTTCCTCGTCACGGCCGACGGCCGCCCGTACTTCCTGGAGATGAACACCCGCCTCCAGGTGGAACACCCCGTCACCGAAGCCGTCTTCGGGATCGACCTCGTCGCGCTGCAACTGCGGATCGCCGAGGGCGCCGCCCTGCCCCTGGACCCTCCCGCGCCCGCCGGACACGCCGTCGAGGCCCGCCTCTACGCCGAGGACCCGGCCGCCGACTGGCGTCCGCAGACCGGAGTCCTGCACACCCTCGACGTCCCCTCCACGGTCCGCGTGGACACCGGTTTCACCGACGGGGACACCGTCTCCGTGCACTACGACGCCATGCTGGCCAAGGTCGTCGCCCATGCCCCGACCCGCGCCGAGGCGGTCCGTGCCCTGGCCCACGCCCTGGCCGGAGCCCGGATCCACGGGCTGACCACCAACCGCGAGCTCCTCGTACGCTCCCTGCGGCACCCGGAGTTCGCGGCGGCCCGGCTCGACACCGGGTTCTACGAGCGCCACCTGCCCGCCCTCACCGCGGCCGGCCCGGACGACCGGGCCCCCGTGCTCAGCGCCCTCGCCGCCGCCCTCGCCGACTCGGCCCCCGCCCCGGACGCCCCGCTCGCCACCCGCCTCGGCGGCTGGCGCAACCTCCGCTCCCAGCCGCAGAGCCGCCGGTACACGGCGGGCGGGGCGGACGGGGCGGAGTACGAGGTCCGGTACCACCCGTCGCGCACCGGCACCCCGGAGCTCCTGGACCACCCCGGCGTACGGGTCCTGTCCGCCGCGCGGCACCTGGTGACCCTCGAAGTGGACGGCGTCCGACGGCTGTTCCACGTGAAACATAAATCGAACACGGCCTACGTGGACTCCGTGCTCGGAGCCCACGCCCTGACCCCCGTCCCCCGGTTCGAGGACCCCCAGGACCGCACCGAACCGGGCTCCCTGCTCGCGCCCATGCCCGGCACGGTGGTCCGGGTCGCCGAGGGCCTCGCCCCCGGCAGCCCCGTCACCGCCGGGCAGCCCCTGCTCTGGCTGGAGGCCATGAAGATGGAGCACCGCATCCTCGCGCCCGCCTCCGGCACGCTCACCGCGCTCCACGCCGTCACCGGCCAACAGGTCGAATTCGGCGCCCTGCTCGCCGTAGTCCAGGAGGAAGCATGAGCTCCACCCCAGGCACCACGACCGTCGAATCCGAAGAACACCGGGCTCTGCGCGCGGCGGTGGCCGCCCTCGGCCGCAAATACGGCCGCGAGTACCTCGCCCGCGTCGCCCGCGAGGGCGGCCACCCCGACGAACTGTGGGCGGACGCGGCCGCACTGGGCTACCTCGGGGTCAGCCTCCCCGAGGAGTACGGCGGCGGAGGCGGCGGCATCGCCGAACTGTCCATCGTCCTCGAAGAACTCGGCGCCGCCGGCTGCCCGCTCCTCATGATGGTCGTCTCGCCCGCCATCTGCGGCACGGTCATCGCCCGCTTCGGCACCGAGGAACAGAAGCGGGCCTGGCTCCCCGGCCTCGCCGACGGCACCCGCACCATGGCCTTCGGCATCACCGAACCCGACGCCGGCTCCAACTCCCACCGCATCACCACCACCGCCCGCCGCGACGGCGACGACTGGATCCTCACCGGCCGCAAGGTCTTCATCTCCGGCGTGGACATCGCCGACGCCACCCTCATCGTGGGCCGCACCGAAGACGCCCGCACGGGCAGCCTCAAGCCCTGCCTGTTCATCGTCCCCCGCGAGGCATCCGGATTCGCGTACACCCCCATCGACATGGAACTCCAGGCGGCGGAGAAGCAGTTCGAGCTGGTCCTGGACGAGGTGCGGCTCCCCTCCTCCGCGCTGGTCGGCGACGAGGACGCGGGACTGCTCCAGCTCTTCGCGGGCCTCAACCCCGAGCGCGTCATGACCGCCGCCTTCGCCATCGGCATGGGCCGCTACGCCCTCGCCCGGGCGGTCGACTACGCGAAGTCCCGCCAAGTCTGGAAGACCCCCATCGGAGCCCACCAGGCCATCGCGCACCCCCTGGCGGCCGCCCACATCGACCTCGAACTGGCCCGCCTGATGATGCAGAAGGCGGCCCACCTGTACGACGCGGGGGAGGACATGGCCGCGGGGGAGGCGGCGAACATGGCGAAGTACGCGGCGGGGGAGGCGTGCGTCCGGGCGGTGGACCAGTCCGTCCACACCCTGGGCGGCAACGGCCTCACCCGCGAGTACGGCCTCGCCGCCCTGATCGTCGCCTCCCGGGTGGCCCGGATAGCCCCGGTCAGCCGGGAGATGATCCTCAACTTCATCTCCCACCAGACCCTGGGCCTCCCCAAGTCCTACTGAGCCGCCTCCCTTCTTGACGCGGAGCTCGCACCGCTGCGCGGGCCCCCCTTCTTGACGCGCCCCTCGCACCGCTGCGCGGGCTTCGTGTCGCTGCGCCGGACTCCGTCCGGCGGTGGTGGGTCGGCGTGGCCCACCACGGCCGCCTGATCCTGGTGCGGGTGGGCGGGTGCGGGTGGGTGGTCCCTGCGGGGCGAGGTCCCCTACCCGCCCTTCGCCCGTTCCCCGGGGCTGCGCCCCGGACCCCGTTGCGGCGTGCGGCGCCGTTGCCGGGGGCCGGCCCCCGGACCCCCGCTCCTCAAACGCCGGAGGGGCTGGATCTTGCCCCAGGGGGTCCGGGCAGCGCCCGGGGAACGGTGGAAGGGCGGGTAGGGGAACTCCGCCCCGCGCAGCGGCACACCCGCAGCCCGGGCTGCGGGTGGGGGCGGGCCCCGCGCAGCGGCAAGGGGCGCAGTGGGGGGTTCGCCCCGCTCGGGCTTGCCGCAGGCGGCCCGCATACCCTCCCCGGAGGGGTACAGACCGAGCCGACCACCCCCTCCGGAGGAGACATGCCCCCACTGGTCCACGCCGCGCGAACGCCCGGCCTCACCACCCTCACCCTCGACTCCCCGGCCAACCGCAACGCGCTCTCCGCCCCCCTGGTCCAGGAACTCCGCACGGCCCTGGCCACCGCCGCGGCCGACGCCGCCACCCGGGCCGTGGTCCTCACCCACACCGGCACCACCTTCTGCGCCGGCGCCGACCTCAAGTCCCCCTGCGACCCCGCCGACTTCCTGGCCCTGCTCCGCGAGATCGCCGAACTCCCCCGGCCCGTCGTCGCCCGGGTCACCGGCCACGTCCGCGCGGGCGGCCTCGGGCTGCTCGGGGTCTGCGACATCGCCGCCGCCGGGCCGGGGTCCACGTACGCCTTCACCGAGACGCACCTCGGCGTCGTCCCGGCCGTGATCTCCGCGCCCCTGCTCCCGCGTCTGGACCCCCGCGCCGCCGCCCGCTACTTCCTGACCGCCGAGGTCTTCGACGCCGCCGAAGCCACCCGCATCGGACTGCTCACCCTCCACGGCACGGACGCGCAGGACGCCGAGGGGCTCGACACGCTCCTCGCCCCCGTCCTGGACGGCCTGCGCAAGGCCGGCCCCGAGGCCCTGGCCGCGACGAAACGGCTGGTCAACGCCCCCGTACGGGCCGCCCTGGAGCGGGACGGGGCCGCACTCGCCGAGCTGTCCGCCCGGCACTTCGCCTCCCCGGAGGCCCGCGAGGGCATCAGCGCCCGCTTCGAGCGACGGGACCCGTCATGGCTGCGGTGACCACCGAGAGCGGGCCCAAGCAGGCCCGCAGCCGCGTGACCCGCCGCCACCTCCTGGAGGCGGCCGTCTCCTGCCTCGCCGAGCAGGGCTGGGCGGGATCCACCGTCGCCGTGGTCGCGGAGCGCGCCGGTGTCTCGCGCGGCGCGGCCCAGCACCATTTCCGTACGCGCGAGGAACTGTTCACGGCGGCCGTCGAGTACATGGCCGAGGTGCGCTCCACCGCCCTCCTGGACCTGTTCCCGCGCGGCGGCACCGCCGCGGCCCGCGCCGATGTGGTCGGGGCGCTCATCGACCTGTACACCGGCCCGATGTTCCGCGCCGCCCTCCAGCTGTGGGTCGCGGCCTCCCACGAGGAGCAGCTGCGCCCCCGCGTGGCCGAGCTGGAGGCCCGCGTCGGCCGCGAGACGCACCGCATGGCCGTGGAACTGCTGGGCGCGGACGAGTCCGTACCGGGCGTACGGGAGACCGTGCAGGGCCTGCTCGACATGGCCCGCGGCCTGGGCCTGGCCAACGTCCTCACCGACGACACCGCCCGCCGGGCCCGGGTGGTCGCGCAATGGGCCCGGATCCTGGACTCCGAGCTCGGCTGAATCGGCGGCCACCGCAACGCCGAGGGCGCCGCACCCCCGAGGGGATGCGGCGCCCTGCGGCACGGTGGCGGCGGCCCTGTGCGGGGGCAGCCGGCGTCGGGTGCGGTCAGCCGGTGGCGGAGATGTCCGTGATGTCGCCGTATCCCTCGATCTCGCGCGGGTTGCGCACGCCCGGCCCGGTGTAGCGGGCCGAGGGACGCACCAGGCGGCCCGTGCGCTTCTGCTCCAGGATGTGCGCGGACCAGCCGGCGGTACGGGCACACGTGAACATGGAGGTGAACATGTGCGCCGGGACCTCCGCGAAGTCCAGCATGATCGCGGCCCAGAACTCCACGTTCGTCGCGAGCACCCGGTCGGGACGGCGCGCGTGCAGCTCCTCCAGGGCGGCCTTCTCCAGCGCGGCGGCGACCTCGTAGCGCGGGGCGTCCAGTTCCTTGGCCGTACGCCGCAGCACGCGGGCGCGGGGGTCCTCGGCGCGGTAGACGCGGTGGCCGAAGCCCATCAGCCGCTCGCCCTTGTCGAGGGCCTTCTTCACGTACGCCACGGCGTCGCCGGTGCGCTCGATCTCCTCGATCATGCCGAGGACGCGCGAGGGCGCCCCGCCGTGCAGCGGCCCGGACATGGCGCCCACCGCCCCGGACAGGGCGGCCGCGACATCGGCCCCCGTCGAGGCGATGACGCGCGCGGTGAAGGTCGAGGCGTTCATCCCGTGCTCGGCGGCCGAGGTCCAGTAGGCGTCGACGGCCTTGACGTGGCGCGGGTCGGGCTCGCCCCGCCAGCGGATCATGAACCGCTCGACCACGGACTCGGCCTTGTCGATCTCGCTCTGCGGGACCATCGGCCGGCCCTGGCCGCGCGCCGACTGGGCGACGTACGACAGCGCCATCACGGCCGCCCGCGCCAGATCGTCCCGCGCGGTCCGCTCGTCGATGTCGAGAAGCGGTTTCAGGCCCCACACGGGGGCGAGCATGGCGAGCGCGGACTGCACGTCGACCCGGATGTCACCGGAGTGCACCGGGATCGGGAAGGGCTCGGCGGCCGGCAGACCGGGGTTGAAGGCACCGTCGACCAGCAGGCCCCAGACGTTCCCGAAGGAGACGTGGCCCACGAGGTCTTCGATGTCGACGCCCCGGTACCGCAGCGATCCACCCTCCTTGTCGGGTTCGGCGATCTCCGTTTCGAACGCGACGACTCCCTCGAGACCGGGTACGAAGTCGGACATCAGGCGGCTCCTCAAATAGTGCGAACACGCGCGGCTCCCGGCGTGATTCGCGGTCCGGCGCGGTCATCCCCGTTGATGCCCGGCACGGCCGATGGTCATCCGTTCGGGACCGTCGGACCGGCCCCAAGATTTTGTCCGTTCCGCTTGGCGCGGGGAAGCGTGACATACGGCACAGTCGCGGACGCCCCACTGCGGCAGGATGGCCGGGTGACCGATCAGCACCTTGACCCTGCCGACATGCGCAAGCAGTACCGTTCCCAGCTCGTCGCCGAGGAGAGCCTCGCCGGGGAGCCGATGGGCCAGTTCGCGCGCTGGTTCCGGGACGCGGCGGAGGCGAACGTCTTCGAACCCAACGCGATGGTCGTCGCGACCGCGACCCCCGACGGCCGGCCCAGTACGCGCACGGTCCTGCTGAAGCAGTTCGACGAGCGCGGCTTCGTCTTCTTCACGAACTACGAGTCCCGCAAGGGCCGCGAACTGGCCGCCAACCCCTTCGCCTCCCTGCTCTTCCCCTGGCACCCCATCGCCCGCCAGGTCGTCGTCACCGGCACGGCCTCCCGGATCGGCCGGGACGAGACGGCGGCGTACTTCCGCTCCCGCCCGCACGGCTCCCAGCTGGGCGCCTGGGCCAGCGAACAGTCCACGGTGATCGCCTCCCGCGCGGAGCTGGACCGCCGCTACGCGGAACTGGAGGCCCGCTACCCGGAGGGCGAACAGGTTCCGGTTCCCCCGCAGTGGGGCGGCATCCGCGTGGTTCCCGACGCGGTGGAATTCTGGCAGGGCCACGAGAACCGCCTCCACGATCGCCTCCGCTACGTCCTGGAGGCCGGCGTCTGGCGCGTGGAACGCCTCTGCCCCTGACCCCGTAGGGGGCCGTGCACGAGAGGGGCCGTGCACGAGAGGGTCCGTGCACGAGAGGGTCCGTGCACGAGAGGGTCCCCGTACACGCAGACGACCCGCGAGCTCGGGTTTCCCCCCTGCAGTGGGGGAAGCCGGCCGGACGTACCGGCGAGCTCGCGGGTCGGGTGACTGCTTGGGATTGGCGCCGGCGACTCCGCCGGGCACCGCACTGGGTGCGTGCGACAACGGGCGCTTTAGCCCGCAGCCACCTCACGCGTCCGGTTTCCGTACATTGCGGCAACCACCTCCCTTCTCGTGTGACACAGAGCCTAGGCAGCCCCGTCCGGGCCCACAACTGTTTATTTCTCCCCGGTGTGCGGGCGAGGATGGGCCCGTTGGGAAGCAAGATCCAGGGGGAGCCATGCCGGACATCGCACTGCCACGCCACTACCGGACGAAGCCGGGGAACCGGGCGCTGATCGTCGCCCTGGTCGGAGGTCTCGCGCTCCTCCTCGTGCAGAGCTGGGAGCTGCCCGTGCCGGCCTGGCTGAGGGTGCTGTTCATCGCCCTCATGACGGTCTTCGTCGCGTGGGTCCTGTACGCCCGGACGCGCCGCTTCACCACCGTGGACCTCGAGGGCATCTCCCTGCGGAACGCGCTCGGTGTGCGCCGTCTCGCCTGGGACGACATCCACGACATCCGTTCCGTGGTCATCCCCCACACGCAAGGGGGCGCCGGGCCCGGCCTCGTCGTGTACGCCTACCGCACCGACGGCCGGCGGGTGGGCCTGCCGTGCATCGACGACAACGAGCTGACGGACGCCGAGCAGGTCGAGCAGGAGGCCGAGGCGCTGCGCTCCCTCCTGGCGGAGCACCGCCGGGCCGACTGGACGCCCGACCCGCAGGCCGAGCCGCGCATCGCCGGGCGGACGGCGCAGTGGGAGAACGCCTACCGGTGGGTCACCGGGTGGCGGGTGGCCGTGGTCGTCGTCGCCCTCACCGTTGCCGTGGGCCTCGGGGTGATCGCCGTGGGTGTCATGACCTCCGGCTCGTCCTGACCGGATTTATCGTCCCAATCCGCAGAAACCCGTGTGGGCTGCGTCACGTTCGCGTTCAATGACGTGACGTGCCGCACACGCGAACACCTGCAGGGGGCCCAGGTGACTGCATCCGGACGTAGTGAGACCGCCGACGATCTGCTCGCAGCGCTGCTGGACGGGATGGACGCGGCCCTGTGCGCGTTCGATGCCGACGGCGTGATCACCCACTGGAACCGTGAGGCCGAGCGGATCCTGGGGTGGTCGGCGATCGAAGCCGTGGGGCGCAAGGGGTTCGCGGGGTGGGCCGTGCGGGCCGCCGACGCGCAGGACGTGCAGGACCGGCTCATGGCCGCGCAGGACGTGCCGGGGCGGCAGGTGCACGAGTTCGCCCTGCTGACCAAGGACGGCGGGCGGGTCCTCGTGCGCACCCAGTCCGCCGGGGTGCCGGGCGCCGACGGGAAACCGGCCGGGGTCTACTGCGCCTTCAGCGAGGTGCACGCGCAGATCGACCTGGAACGTTCCATCGCCCTGAGCGAGGCGCTCATGGAGGACGCCTCCTGGGGGGTCGTGCTCGTCGACGTGGACCTGCGCCCGGCCGTGGTCAACGTCCACGCCGCCCGCGCCTTCGGCTCCGGCCGCACCGTGCTGCTCGGGCGGCCGCTGGGCGATCTGCTCGCGCAGGGCGTGGAGGAGCTGGAGGGGGCCCTGCAGCACGTACTGGCCGAGGGCGCGCCCCCGGCGCCGCTGGAGCTGTGGGTGTCCGTACGGGGCCCCGAGGGCGTGCGGCGGCGGTGCTGGCGGTGCGGGTTCCTGCGGCTGGCGTCGCCGCTCGCGGAGGAACCCGTACCGCTCGGGGTCGCGCTGCTGTTCCAGGACGTCACCGAGGCCCGGCAGGCGCAGCTGGACACGGCGCAGCTGCGGTTCCGGTCCCATCAGCTGTACCGGGCCGGGCGGGCCGCCGCCGAGTGCGAGGACCCGGCGGAGGCCGCTGCGGTCCGGCTGGAGTTCGCCCTGGCGGGCTTCGCCGAGCACGCGCTGGTGGACGTACTGGATCCGCTACGGGACCTGGCGCCCGCGCGGCTGCTGCGCTGGGGCGCCTCCCCGCCCGGACTGCCGGAGCTCCCCGAGCCCGGGGCGATCCCCGTGCGCTACGAGGCCGGCCACCCGGCGCTGCAGGCGCTGGACCGGGCCGGGTCGGTGCGGGCCAGCTCGCCGCGCGGGCAGGCCGACGGGGCGTGGGCGCTCGCCCGGCGCTGGCCCGAGGACGCGGCGCACGCCCTGTGCACGGTGCTGCGCAGCCGGGGCCGGAGCCTGGGGACGCTGACGTTCCTGCGGGGACCGTCCAGGGCCGCCTTCGAGCGCGCGGACGCGGCGTACGCGGAGGAGGTGGCGGCCCGCGTCGCGGCGGACCTGGACCTGGCGGGGGGCCACCCGGCGGGGACCTGAGGGGACCTGCGTCGTCTCTTTCGGATCTTGTCGGCCGAGCCCGCGGTGCCAGGCGTCGCGGGTCCGGCAAGATCCGAAAGAGACAGCCTAGTGGCGGAAGAAGATGCGGTCGCCGTACTCCTGCATGACGCGGCCGTTCCACTCGTGGCCGCCGTCCACGTTGCCCGAGCGCAGCAGCGGCGGCTCGACCCCGCGGGCGACGAGCTCGCCGGCCGCGGCTGCCATCACCGCTTGCATGATCGCGCTGGTCACGACGGTGGAGGCGGGGGCGAAGGGGGCTTCGATGCCCTCGTGGGTGAGCTCGGCGTCGCCGACCGCGATCTTGCTGTCGAGGACGATGTCGCAGTGGTCCTTGAGGAAGGTGCCGGAGACGTGGCGGGACTTGGTGTCGGTCGCGTAGGCCACCGAGGTGACGCCGATGACCTTGAGGCCGATCGCGCGGGCGTTCATGGCCATCTCGACGGGCAGCGCGTTGCGCCCGGAGAGGGAGATGATCACGAGGACGTCGCCGTCACTGGCCGGGCTGCTGTCCAGGACCGCCCCGGCGAGGCCGTCGACGCGCTCCAGGGCGCTGCCGAGGGTGGCGGGCATGACGTCGATGCCGGCGGTTCCGGGGACGGCGAGGAAGTTCATGAGGGCGAGCCCGCCGGCCCGGTAGACCACGTCCTGCGCGGGGAGCGAGGAGTGCCCGGCGCCGAAGGCGAAGAGCTTGTTCCCGGCGGCCACGGCGTCCGCGATGACGGTGCCGGCCTCGTTGATGCGGGTGGACTCCTCGTCCCGTACCCGCTCCAGCAGACCGATCGCGGCGTCGAAGAACTGACCGGCCAGCTTGCTCTCGCTCATACGCCGATGGCCTTCCGGGGTGGGAGTGGGTGAGGTTGTCGTCCGTGTCCGCCGCTCACCGTGCGGTCTGGACCAAGGGCGTGTCAATACGAACGTCGATCCAAGGGGCGAAAGGCCCGGTGGGCGGCGTAATGAGAGGCGGACGGGGGGTCCGGGGGCGTGTTTCGGGGCAGTCCGGAACGGCCCTTGACGTCCAGCACGGGACGGTTGTCGGCACGATGGGTCAGAATTGGGTGCAGGGCCAGCGCACGCAATCCGAGGGGCACGAATGTCCGGACTGATCGATACCACGGAGATGTACCTCCGCACCATCCTCGAACTGGAAGAGGAAGGCGTGGTCCCCATGCGCGCCCGTATCGCCGAGCGGCTCGACCAGAGCGGCCCGACGGTGAGTCAGACGGTGGCGCGGATGGAGCGCGACGGCCTGGTGGCCGTCGCCAGCGACCGGCACCTGGAACTGACCGAAGAGGGGCGCCGGCTGGCGACGCGGGTGATGCGCAAGCACCGTCTCGCGGAGTGTCTGCTCGTCGACGTCATCGGCCTGGAGTGGGAGCAGGTGCACGCCGAGGCCTGCCGCTGGGAGCACGTGATGAGCGAGGCGGTGGAGCGGCGCGTACTGGAGCTGCTGCGCCACCCGACGGAATCGCCGTACGGGAACCCGATCCCGGGGCTCGAGGAACTGGGCGAGAAGGCCGAGGCCGATCCCTTCCTGGAGGAGGGCATGGTCAGCCTGGCGGAGCTGGACCCGGGCGTGGAGGGCAAAACCGTGGTGATCCGCCGGATCGGCGAGCCGATCCAGACGGACGCGCAGCTGATGTACACGCTGCGGCGGGCGGGCGTGCAGCCCGGCTCCGTGGTCAGCGTGACCGAGTCGCCCGGCGGTGTGCTGGTCGGCAGTGGGGGCGAGGCCGCGGAGCTGGAGGCGGACATTGCCTCCCACGTGTTCGTGGCGAAGCGCTGACGATGCTGGTGAAGCGCTGACGATCCTGGTGAAGCGCTGACGTTCTGGTGAAGTGCTGACGATCCTGGTGACGTGCTGACGCACGGACGTTCGATCAGGTCGCCAGTGCGAGCGAATCCGGCTGGTGTCGGCGCGTGCGGGCCGGTGCGGATCTGTATGGATGGTCCCGGCGCCTCGCGGCGCCGGGACCGGTCCTCCCCTTTTCGACCTGGAGCCCCGAGCTCTCAAGGTCATCCCTTCGGACCGTCTTCCCCGAGCGGTCCGCCTCCCTGTTGAAAGGATCTCCATCGGCAGCGGCGGTCAATCCTTGAGCAAGGTCACTCGAAAGAGCGGTGTTGTCGGCGAGAACCCCGTTTTCGAATACGGGTTCGATACTGTGACCGGGAGCGAAGGGGGTGCATCTGCGGTGGTACGACGCCTCGATGTGACGGGGGCCGACGGCGTACGCCTGGCGGCCTGGGAGTTCCGCGGAGCGGCTGCGACCGTGCCGGTGGGTGCGCCCGCGGCCGCGGAGCCGGATCCGGCGACGTCGCGGCCTGCGCTGCGGACGCCGTCGGGTGAGCCCGCGGCCCTCTTACTGCACGGTCTGATGGGCCGGGCCTTCCACTGGGCGGGCACCGCGCGCTGGCTCGGCGCGAGCCGCCGCGTGGTCGCCCTCGACCAGCGCGGCCACGGCCAGAGCGAGCGCCCCCCGGCCTCCGGCCCCGGCAGCTCGGTCGCGTACGGCCGCGAGGCCTTCGTGGCCGACGCCGAAGCGGCGGTCGAGCAGCTCGGCCTCGCGCCGGTGACGCTGATCGGCCATTCCATGGGCGCCCTCACCGCGTGGCAGCTCGCGGCCCGCCGCCCCGATCTCGTGGCGGCCCTGGTCATCTGCGACATGCGGGCGTCCGCGCTGGGCGAGGCGTCGCAGCAGGAATGGGAGGAATGGTTCCGGCACTGGCCGCTGCCGTTCCCCACCCAGGACGCCGCGCGGCGCTGGTTCGGCGAGGACGACCCGCGGGTCGAGCGCCCGGATCCCGGCCGGGGCGAGTTCTTCGCGGAGGTCATGCACGAGGCCGACGACGGCTGGCGCCCGCTCTTTTCGCGCCGCCAGATGCTGACCGCACGGGAGACGTGGGTGCACGACGCGCACTGGGAGGAGCTCGCCCAGGTCCGCTGCCCGACGCTGGTCGTCCGCGGCCTCGACGGCGAACTGGGCCGCGCGGAGGCCCAGGAAATGGTCCGCGTCCTCCCGGCGGGCCAGTACGCGGAAATCCCCGACGCCGGCCACTACCTCCACTACGACCACCCGGCGGCCTGGCGCGCGGCGGTGGAACCGTTCCTGGAGGGCATCAAGGCCTCGGCGTGAGGGCCGGGCGGTGCCCCCGGCAGGGCCCACCGGGACGGCAAGGGTCGCTCCGGGTCCGGGTGGGACGGACCTCTGGCGCCCCCTGAGGGGCCCTGGGGTGTGCGCGGGGCCGCCGCAGGCATGCCGGGGCCGTCGTAGGCCTGCTGCGGGCTTCCGCGGGCTTCTGCGGGCTTTCCAGGGCCTTCCGTGGCCGTGTGCGGCCCTGCGCGGGGGTTTCGCGGGTCGTTCGCTGCGTCAGGTGGCCTGCGGTGGTGGGCAGTCGGCCGGCGGGGGGCCGGGCGGAGTGCCGGGCGGCGGTGGGCGCAGCATGCGCAGGGCGTCGGTCAGGGTGATGGGTTCGTCGCTCCAGGAGCAGACCTCCAGCCAGGTCAGGAAGCCGTTGCGGGTGAACGCGAGGATCTCGCCGACGCAGTCCTCGGCCGCGTCGCACAGCTGAACCTCGGCCGCGACCACGGTGCCGGCGGGCGTGGGCGCTGCTGCCACCCGGTCCGTGTCCAGGTCGAAGTACGTCGTGCCGCAGCCGCACGAGCAGCGGCCGGTCACCCGCAGGTGCGGCACTTGCCGGCGCAGCGTGCGGTGGACCGGGTGCTGTGGACTCAGTACGGCGTCCAGTACGGCGTCCAGTGCGGCGGCGACGTCCGGGGGCAACTCCCGCGTCCCGCCCGGGGTCTTCACGGGCCGCCCAGGAGGGCGAGCTGCTCCGGCAGGGGGAGGGCCTCGCCCGCGGCGAAGGCCGTCGCGAAGGCCTCCGGGCCCAGCGCCGCCCGGGCCCGGGCCGTCGCCCGGTCGGTGTCGGCGCGCTCCGCGCGGGGGCGCGGGGTGCCCGCCGAGGCGCGCAGCGCCGTCGCCGTGCCCAGCAGGGAGGCCGCCCGGGCGGGCGGGAGTGTCCCGGCCAGGCCTTCGAGGGCCAGGGCGAGCGCCCGGGGGTCCCCGGTGCGGCGGGCCGCCGCGAGGCCTTCGCGGTGGAGGGCCTCCGCCGTGCCCGGGTCGGCCCGCAGCTCCGCGACGTACCCCAGCTCCGCGAGGACCAGCGCGGCTCCGGAGTCCACCCCGAGCCGCTGGTTCCAGTCGAGCCACGGCCGCAGCAGGGCCTCGGCGCCGGCCAGGTCACCGCCGCGCCGCGCGCCCAGGGCCAGCCCGATCGTCGCGAACTGCTCGGCCGGGCGGTGGGACTGCTCCTCCGCCAGCCGCAGCGCCTGCCCGTGCAGGTCGGCCGCGCGGGCCAGGTCGCCGGTCAGCAGCGCGATGCGGCCCTGCCGGGCCAGCCGGAAGGAGGCGTGCGTCCACAACTCCAGTTCCCGCGCGTCCCGTACGCCGTCCTCGTGCAGCCGCGCCGCGGCCGCGTAGTCCCCGGTCACCTCGGCGAGGATGCCGAGCTGCTCCGAGGTCTGCAACTGGCCCCAGCGGTCGCCGAGTTCCGTGAAGACCGTGGCCGCCGCCTCCGCCTTCGCGCGCAGTTCCGCGAGGTCGCCGTCGTACAGGGCCCGGGTGGAGAGGGTGAGTAGCGCTGCCCCCTCTCCCCATTGATCGCCCCGTGCGCGGAACTGGGCGATGAGGAGAACGAGTTCGTCCTCCCGTACGCCGGGTCCCGGATCGGAGCCGGAGGCGAATCCGCACCGGGCGTGGGCCAGCAGCCACCGGTCCCGGAGTGGGGCGCCGGAGAAGTCGGCGTCCAGGTGGCCGTCGTCTCCGCCGAGCAGGGCGAAGGCGGCGTGCAGGGTCGTGGATCCGGCCGTCCGGGTGGCCTCGGTGGCTTCCCGGATCCGGCCGCGCAGGAACCAGTACCAGGACAGTGCTCCGACCAGCCGCCGCCCCGGTTCCCCGGCTCCCAAGTGGTCCAGGGCGGCCCGGGTGTTGGGGCCCTCCCGGTCGAGCCGCCGCAGCCACGCGCCCTGCCCCGGACCGTGCAGATGCCCGGCCGCGCGCTCGGCGAGCTCCGTGCAGTACTGCGCGTGCCGCTGCCGGGTCGCGTCCGTCTCCCCGGCGGCGCCGAGGCGCTCCAGCCCGTACGCCGCCACCGACTCCAGCAGCCGCAGGCGGGTGTCCCCGTATGCCGTGTCCCCGTACGCCGGGTCCGCGCAGGCCGGGTCTCCGTAGGCCGGATCCCCGTAGGCGGTGGCCACGAGCGAGCAGTCCACGAGCCGCGTGAGCAGATCGAGTACGTCCTCGGGGGCGATCCCCGCGTCCGGGTCCGCGCACACCGCCTCGGCCGCCTCCACGGTGAATCCGCCCGCGAACACCGACAGCCGGCGCAGCACCGTCGCCTCGGGCGGGGAGAGGAGCTCCCAGCTCCAGTCGATCGTCGCGCGCAGCGTGCGCTGGCGGGCCGGGGCGTCCCGGCGCACCTGGCTGAGCAGGCGGAACCGGTCGTGCAGCCGTTCCGCCAGGGCCTCCACGCCCAGGACCCGTACCCGGGTCGCGGCGAGTTCCAGTGCGAGCGGGATCCCGTCCAGCCGGCGGCAGATCAGGGCCACGGCCCCGGTGGTCTCGGGGCCGAGGGTGAAGCCGGGGGCGGCGGCCGCCGCCCGGGCCGCGAACAGTTCCACGGCCTGCGCCTCCGCGAGCGGGGCGACGGCCTCGATCACCTCGCCCGAGAGCGCGAGGGGCTCCTGGCTGGTGGCGAGGATCCGCAGTCCGGGGGCGCGGCGCAGGAGCCGGGCGGCGAGGGCCGCCGCGGCCGGGAGGAGGTGCTCGCAGTTGTCGAGTACGAGGAGCGCCGTACGCCTGCGCAGGGCCTCGGCGAGCCGCTCCTCGACGGGGCCGCCGCCCGCGTCGTCCTCGCGGAGCCCGAGCGCGGCGGCCACCGCCCCGGCGACCGACGGGCCCTGCGTGCCGGCGAGTTCCACGAACCACACGCCGTCGGGGTGGGCCTCCTCCAGCCGGGCCCCCGCGGCGAGCGCGAGCCGGGTCTTGCCGACGCCGCCGGGTCCGCACAGCGTCACCAGCCGGCCGTCCCGCAGCGCCGCGCACACCCGGGCGACGGCCTCCTCGCGCCCCACGAGGGAGCTGACGGGGGCGGGCAGATTCCCCCCGCCACCCCCGACCCCCCGGCCCCGAGCCCCGTCCACCAAGCCCCCAACCCCCGCAACCGACCCCATGCCGGGCACCGGGCCCATGCCGGGCGCCGGGCCCATGCCGGACAGCGAGCCCGCGCCCGGCGCCGAGGCTGCGCCTGGCGCGGAGGCCATGTCCGGCGCGGAGGCTGCGCCCGGAGCCGAGGTCATCCCCGGTACGGAGGCTGCGCCCGGCGCCGAGACCATGTCCGGCACTGAGCCCATGCCTGGCACGGAGGCTGGGCCAGGCGCGGAGTCGATGCCCAGCGCGGAGTCCATGCCCGGCACGGAGCCCATGCCTGGCGCCGAGGCTGCGCCTGGCACGGAAGCCATGCCTGGCGCCGAGGCTATGCCTGGCGCGGAGGCCATGTCCGGCGTGGAGGCTGCGCCCGGCGCCGAGGTCATGCCCGGTACGGAGGCTGCGCCCGGAGTCGAGGTCATGCCCGGTACGGAGGCTGCGCCCGGCGCCGAGGTCATCCCCGGTACGGAGGCTGCGCCTGGCGCCGAGGCCATGCCGGGCACCGAGCCCGCGCCCGGCGCCGGGCCGCCCCGTACGGCCTCGCCCGGGCCCAGGCTGCCCGTGATCGTGACGGCAGGGCCTCCGCCTCCCGGGACCAGCGCCGTCGTGACGGCCGGCGCCGTGCCGCTCGGCGCTGCGCCGCTCGGGCCCGTGCCGCTCGGGCCTCCGCCCGCCGGGACCGCCGCCGTCGTGACGGCCGGCACCGCGCCGCTCGGCACCGTGCCGCTCGGGCCCCCGCCTCCTGGGACCGCCGCTGTTGGGACAGCCGGCACCGCGCCGGTCGGGCCCGAGCCGCCCGGCACCGCCCCGCCCGGGCCCAGGCTGCCCGTGATCGTGACGGCAGGGCCTCCGCCCGCCGGGACCGCCGCCGGGACCGCCGCCGGGACCGCCGCCGGGACCGCCGCCGGGACCGCCGCCGTCGTGACGGCCGGCACCGCGCCGCTCGGGCCCCCGCCGCTCGGCACCGCGCCGCTCGGGCCCCCGCCGCTCGGCACCGCGCCGCCCGGCCCCGTCGGCGGCGGACCCGTCAGGGCGGGGTCCTGGCGGAGGATGGACTCGTGCAGGGCCGCGAGTTCCGCTCCCGGGTCGATGCCCAGTTCCTCGGCGAAGAGCGCGCGCAGGTGGGCGTAGACGGCGAGGGCCTCGTTCTGGCGGCCCGCGCGGTACAGGGCCCGCATCTGGCTGCCGCGCAGCCGCTGGCGCAGCGGACGGGCCGCGGCGGGGCCGGCCAGCTCGTCTGCCAGTGCGTGGTGTTCGCCCAGTTCGAGGCGGGCTTCGGCCAGTTCCTCGTACGCGGTGATCCGCTGCTCCTCCAGCCGGGCGATGGCCGCCTGCGTGAACTGCGCGTCGCGGAAGTCGGCGTACGCCTCGCCCTGCCACAGCCCGAGCGCCCGCGCCAGCAGGTCCGCCCTGGCCCGCGGCTCCGCCTCCTTGCGCGCGGCGCCGGTCAGCTCCGCGAAGCGGTCCGCGTCCACCGCCCCCGCCGGAGCGCGCAGGGCGTAGCCCGCGGGACCGTACGCGACCAGGGAGCGTGCGCCGTCCTCCGCCCGGGCGAGGGTCCGGCGGAGTTGGGAGACCTTGGTCTGGAGGGTGTTCCCCGGGTTGCCGGGGGCGGCGTCACCGGCCTCGCCCCACAGGTCGTCGATCAGCCGGTCGACGGGGACGGGCCGGCCGTCGCGTACGAGGAGGGCCGCGAGCAGGGCCCGTACCTTCGCCTCGGTGACGCGGACGGGAGCGCCGTCATCCGTGCGGACGGTCAGTGGCCCCAGCACCTCGAAACGCATGCCGCAACGTTACTTCTTGGCGGTCGGTCAGCTACGGGTGGCCGTGCGCGGGGCCGTGCGTGACGCGTGCGCGGTCCGTGCGCGGCCCGTGCGCGGCCCCGGACATGGTGTTCCTGTGACCGCGACCGAGTGGTTGCGGGACCGCCCCGGAAGGAATCGTCAGATGAGCACCAACACCAACACCAACACCAACACCGCCGCCACCACCGCCCCGTTCAGCCGCGAGATCCGCCTCGCCTCCCGCCCCGTCGGCGAACCGGGCCCGCACCACTTCGAGCTGGTCGCCACCGGGGTCCCGGAGCCCGCCGAGGGCCAGATCCTGGTCCGCAACACCTGGATGTCCGTGGACCCGTACATGCGCGGCCGGATGGACGACGTCCCCTCCTACCTCCCGCCCTTCGCCCTCGGCACGGCCCTCGAAGGCAGTGCGATCGGCGAGGTCGTCGCCTCCCGCTCCGCCTCGGTCCCGGTCGGGGCGACCGTCTCGCACTTCCTCGGCTGGCGGGAGTACGCGGTCCTCGACGCGGCCGGGGCCACCGTCGTGGACCCGGCGATCGCCTCGCAGTCCGCGTACCTCGGTCCGCTCGGCACCACGGGACTGACGGCGTACGCGGCGCTGACCCGCACCGCCCCGGTCGGGGAGGGCGACGTGGTCTTCGTCTCCGCCGCCGCCGGCGCGGTCGGCAGCGTCGCCGGGCAGCTGGCGCGGCGGCTCGGCGCCTCCCGGGTGATCGGCTCGGCGGGCGGCCCGCTGAAGACGAAGAAGCTGCTGGACCGCTTCGGCTACGACGCGGCCGTCGACCACCGCCAGGGCGACCTGCCGGGCCAGCTCGCCGAGGCGGCGCCCGAGGGCATCGACGTCTACCTCGACGCGGTCGGCGGCGACCACCTCCAGGCGGCCATCGGCGCGATGCGCCAGGGCGGGCGGATCGCCATGGTCGGCGCGATCAGCGGCTACAACGCCACCGCTCCCGCGGTGGGCCCGGACAACCTCTTCCGGGCCGCCGCCCGCGAGGTGACCCTGCGCGGGATGCTCGTCTCCAGCCACTTCGACCTGTTCCCGGAGTGGATCGGCCGGGCGGCGGGATGGCTGGCGGACGGCAGCCTGCTGACGGAGGAGACCGTCGTCGACGGCATCGAGCACGCCCCGGAGGCCTTCCTCGGCATGATGCGCGGCGCGAACACCGGCAAGATGCTGGTCCGCCTCGGCCCGGCGGCCCGATGACCGCTGTGCCCACGCGAAGCCCCCGGGTGCCCCGTCACGAGGCGCCCGGGGGCTTTGTGCCGCGGCCTGCGGCTCCGCCGGGCCCGGCGGCTACTCCGTGCCGGGCAGCCAGCCGCGCTGGACGGCGCGGACTCCGAACTCGAAGCGGCTCGCGGCGTTCAGCCGTTCCATCAGGCCGGTGGCCAGCCGGCGGGCCGTGCGCGGCGACACGGCGAGCCGCTTGGCGATGGCCTCGTCGGTGAGGCCCTGCGCCAGCAGCCGGATGACCGTGGTCTCCTGCGGGGTGAGCCCGCCGTCGCTGCGCTCCTCCGCCGTGCCGCCCAGCGGACGGGCGTTGGACCAGACGTTCTCGAAGAGGGCGCACAGCGCCGTCAGGGTGCCCTGGCCGGTCAGCACCACCGCCCCCGCCGCGCTGTCCTCGCTGCTGACCGGGATGACGGCCGTGGTGCGGTCGAAGATCATCAGCCGGGTCGGGAGGTCGGGTGCGGTACGGACCTCTCCGCCGAGCTCGCCCAGCCATGCCGCGTAGGCCACGGTGGTCTGGCTGTTGCGGACGCTGTCCTGGAACAGCGACCGCATCCGTACCCCGCGGCCCAGCAGGGCCAGGTCGCTGGCCTTCGACGCCTCCAGGGTCTCGGGCCGGTGGCCCCCGCCGGGTGCGAAGGTCATCAGGTCGGTGCGGACCCCGTGCGCCAGGCTGGTGATCCTGGTGCGGATCTCGTCCAGGCCCACCAGCTGCTCGACGCCGGGACTGGAGGCGGCCGGGCTCAGATCGGCGAACTCCGCGATCAGCTGGGCGGCGGCCGCCCGTGATGCCTCGATGCGCAGCTGCTGGGCCGCGAGGTCCGCCTGCTGGCGGGCCATGAGGATCTCCATGCCGACCTCGGGCGAGACGGCCCGCAGTTCGCCCTCCTGCTCGTAGGACGGGCGGATCAGCGCCAGTTCACTGAGCAGGTCGAGGCTGTGTCGTACCTCCGTATCGGTGACGCCGAGCCGCTCGGCGAGCGCGCTCACTCCGTCGCGCGGGCGCGCGAGCATGGTGCGGTAGACGGCCTCGGCAGTCGCATCGAGGCCAAGTGTTGCCAGCACAGCGGTTCCCCCCCCCTGTGTACACCCGTAAATCAAGGTCAGCCGATCATCGCACGCGCGTCCGGCGGGCATCCGGGGCGCCCTGGCCACTTGCGGCCAGGGCCCCAACCGTCCAGCTTCAGGGTATTTGCCCGTTGTGGAGTCGCCGGGATCGTGGTGGGCATGTATCTCATCCACGCGGCCCTGCGTGCCCCCGCGCCCGGTGTCCGACTCCCCGCGCACGCGGGCGAACTCGTCCGCGCCCTCGCCGATGCCGATCCCACGGGCTGTGGGCCGGTGGAGCACGTGTCCACGCATCCGGGTGCGCATCCGGGCGGGCTATCGGCAGGGCTGCCGGGCGGGCTATCGGCAGGGCTGCCGGGCCCGACGCTGGGCGTGTACCTGATCGCCGACAGCCTGGCCGAGGCGGAGGGGCGTACGGAGGCCCTGTGCCGCCGCGCCGTCGAGGAGGTGCCGGCGCTGTCCGGCTGGGCCGTCGGCCGCGTGGGGGTCCCCCTCGTCACGCCGTACTACGAGCACCTCCTGCTGGCCGCTTCCGGCACGCGTGGCCACAACGGTCCAGGTCCGGTTCCGTCCAACTGAAAGTACTTCCACCGGCGCTGACCTGCGACGAAAGTAGTGATCACCGGAAGGGAACACCACCTGGAAGGCAAGACCGGAGGAAACGTCACCGCGGGACGTGAGACCGGAAAAGGCCCGTCATCCCAGCTCTCGAAAAGGACCACTCCCATGCTTCGCACTCGCCTCGTCAAGGCCGCCGCGGTCGCTTCCCTCGCCCTGGCCGTCGCCACCGTCACCCCGGCCCTGGCCGCCCACGGAACCGGTGACACCAGCGAGACCCGAGTCAGCGCCACCACCGCCTGGGAGAGCGCCCCCGCCGGCAAGAAGACCACCGCCTGGGAGACCGCTCCGGTCGGCAAGAACACCACCGCCTGGGAGTAGCCGGCCCCGCCGTCCGGGGCAGCAGCGCCGAAAGCGCCACCCGGTCACGGCCCACGAACTTCACCGCAGAACCCGCAGAACCCGTAGGACCCGCACACCCGCAGAACCCGCAGAACCCGCAGAACCCGTAAGACCCGCAGGACCCGTACCACCTTCACCACCGCCTGGCCGACCGACCGCCAGTGCCGATCCGCACCGCACCACCCGGGCACCGCACCCACCGGCCCGACAGCTGCTCCTGCAGGGCAGCCGTCCCCACCGGCCCGGCGCGCCCCCACACTTCGGCCTTCACCAGGCCCGTCTGCGGTCTCCGCAGCGACACCACACTTCCTTTCACGCCATCAGGAGCTTCGCCATGTCCCGCAGCATCAAGACCATCGCCATCCGCATCGCCTCCACCTCCGCCCTGGCGGCGACGGCGTTCACCATGGTGGTCGCCAACCCGGCCAGCGCCTCGCCGCTGACCGACGGAATATCCGCCACCGCTCGTGCCGAGGAGGGCAACGGAGCCTGTGCGCACGGTGGTTACGACGGTGGCCCCAACCAGTACAACAGCTGCAGCAACGGCCGTACGGCGCACGCCTGGTGTGCTGACTTCGCCGGCTGGGTCTGGGCCCGCAACGGGGTCACGGGTCTGTCGACCCTGACCGACGCGGCGGCCAGCTTCATGGCCTACGGAAAGAAGTACGGGACGCTCTCCGACACCCCGCACGTCGGTGACGCGGTCGTCTACGACTACAACGGCAGCAACTTCGCCGAGCACGTGGCTCTGGTGACCGGGGTCTCCGGGAACACGGTCACCATCACCGGCGGCAACCAGGGCGGAGGAGCGGGTCACGTCAGCACCGCCTCCACCTCCAAGTGGCGCGTGGGCGAAACCCCCTGGCGGCAGACGATCAGCGGCTACATCTCCCCGGCCGGCAGCTCGACCCCCTCCCTCCCGAACCCGGCCTCGCTGGCCGACGGCACGCTCGTGAAGTCGGCGAGCAGCCCGGCCGTGAAGGTGCTGATCAAGGGTGCGGGACTCGCGGTGGCGGCGTCCGACGTCACACCTGACAAGTACGACATGGGCAAGGTCGTCACCATCGACGACCAGGCCTTCCACTCGCTCTTCAGCGCCCCGCCGTCGGGCACCGTGGTCCACGACCAGGCCGGCGGTGCGGACCGGTACGTGATCATCGGTGACGCCGCGCTCAAGATCGGTGGCGCGGACTGGGTCTCCGGCGGCTACAACACCCGGGCCGACATGGGCGTTCCGACCTCGTGGCTGAAGAACGCGGCCCAGCGGACGGTGGCGACGGGCATCGTGGTCATGGACCAGTCGGGCACCGACCCGTCCCGCTACGTGATGGTCGCCGGCACGGCGCTGCACATCTCCGGCACCGAGTGGACGGCGGACAAGTACAACGAGCAGACCCTGATGGGTGTTCCGGCCGAGTGGCTGAAGGGCGCCGTGGCGAAGCCGCTGGAGTCCGGCACGGTCGTCATGAACCAGTCGGCCACCGACCCCTCCCGCTACGTCATGGTCGGCGGCACCCCGGTGGGCATCTCCGGCGCCGAGTGGACCGGAGTCGGCTACGACAAGCTGTCCCTGATGGGTGTCCCCGGTGAGTGGCTCGGCTCGGCGGTGACCAAGCAGGTCGCCAACGGGACCATCGTGAAGGACGCCTCCGGGTCCTCCGCCTCGGTCTACGTCATGGCCGGTGGCGTCGCCGCGCCGCTGACCAACGCCGACTTCACCGGCTTCGGCTACGACCAGCGCCCCCTGGACGGTGCCCCCGGCACCTGGCTGGCCTCGGCGGCCGCCAAGGCGGCTCCCGCCAACGGCACGATGATCAAGTCGCTGAACGACGCCACGGTCTGGGAGATCACGGGCGGCAAGAAGCGGGCCATGGCGGGCTCCGAGTTCGGTGCCGGCAAGCGCAGCTTCGACGACGTGGTCGGTGTCGGCACCGCCTTCATCGCCAAGTTCCCGACCGCCTGATCCCGGTCGCCGCCGGCGCCGCCACTGAGCGCCGCCGCTGAGGTCCACCGCTGAGATCCACCCCTGAGCACCGCCCCTGAGCCGCCCGGCCCGAACAGCCGGGCGGCTCGGTCCCGGCCGCTCCGCCGCCGACACCCCGACCGACCTGCTCCCCGAGGGAATCCCGATGCGCTCCGCCGCCGCCCGCAAGAACTCCGCACTCGCCACCGCCGCCACCGCCCTGCTGGCCCTGGCCGCCCCGCTCCTCGCGAGCACCCCCGCCTCCGCCGCGTCCATCGCGACCTGGGACAAGGTCGCGCAGTGCGAGGCCAGCGGAAACTGGAAGATCATCGACCCCAGTGGCAGCTACTTCGGCGGACTGCAGATATCGATGCCGACCTGGCGTGCCTACGGCGGTACGCAGTACGCCGACCGGGCGGACCACGCCACCAAGCAGCAGCAGATCCTGATCGGCGAGAAGATCCTGGCCGGGCAGGGCCAGGGTGCCTGGCCCAACTGCGGCCCGGCCGCGGGCCTGGGCGCCGACCACGCGAACCCGTACCCGACCGGCCCGACCTACCCGGCCCCCTCCTCCCTGGCCAACGGCACCCTGGTGAAGTCGCCGAACGGCCCGGACGTACGGGTGATGATCGCCGGGGCGGGTGTCCCAGTGGCCGGCTCGGACGTCGCCCCGGACCACTACGACCTGGGCAAGGTCGTGACCATCGACCCCAACGCCTTCAACGGCCTGCCCAGTGCCCCGCCCGCCGGCACCGTGGTCCACGACCAGGCCGGCGGCGCCGACCGGTACGTGATCATCGACGGTGCGGCCCTGCCGATCTCCGCGTCGGACTGGACCGAGGACGGCTACAACCTCCGCGCCGACTACGGCCTCCCGACCGCCTGGCTGCAGGCCGCGGCGCAGCGGACCGTGTCGACCGGCCGCGTGGTGATGGACCAGACCGGCAACGACCCGTCCCGCTACGTGGTCGTGAACGGTACGGCGCTGCACATCTCGGGTGCCGAGTGGACCGCCAACGGCTACAACCAGCAGGCCCTGATGGGGGTGCCGACCGACTGGCTGGCCTCGGCGGCGGCCCGGCAGATGCCCAACGGCTCCATCGTCAAGGAGGTCTCGGGCGCCGACTCCACCGTCTACGTCATGGCCGGCGGTGTGGCGGTCCCCCTGACCAACGCCGACTTCACCGGCTTCGGCTACGACAAGCGCCCGCTGCTGGGCACCCCGGGCGAGTGGCTGGCCTCGGCCGCCGCGAAGGCCGCCCCGGCCAACGGCACGATGCTGCTCTCCCCGAACAGCGCCACGGTCTGGGAGATCGTGGGCGGCAAGAAGCGGGCCATGGCGGGCTCCGAGTTCGGCGCGGGCAAGCGCAGCTTCGATGACGTGGTGAGCGTCGGCAACGCCTTCACGGCGAAGTTCCCGACCCTCTGACCGGCGGCTTTCGTCCAAGCGAGCGGGCCGTGGGCCTCCACTCCCGAGGGGAGCGGAGGCCCACGGCCCGTTCCGGCTTTCGAGGCAGGCCTCGTGTCCGGTCAGCCCTTGCTGACCGCCAGCAGGATCTCCGGGAGCCTGCGCGCCACCGTCGGGGCCGCGAGGCGCAGGCCGGCCCAGGTGGCCAGGGTGCCCCAGGCCACGCCGAGGGGGAGCAGGATCCAGCTCAGGGACTGCTGGTCCGCCACGTTGACGTAGACGGCCAGGACGATCACCGGGGCGCAGACCACCGCCGAGACGAGCATGCCGCCGACGATGCCCGCCCAGGCCAGGGCGCCCTGCCCCGGGGCGACGTTCTTGAAGGCGCCCTCCGTGGGGATCGAGTACGGGAAGCGGGCCGAGGCCAGGGCTCCCGTGCACAGCATCGAGCCGAGCAGGGCCAGCGCCAGGCCGAGGGCGCCGGGGAGACCGGCCCAGTCACCGACCAGGGCGGCCGTGACCGCCGAGACCACCACCGTGTAGGGCACGGTGATCAGCCCGAGGGCCAGGGCGCGGGCGCGCAGTTCCACGTACGCGTCCCGGGTGCTCGAAATGGTCTGCGCGACCATCCAGAACGCCGAGGTGTCCTGCCCGAACTGGTTGTACATCTGGAGGCCGAGCATCCCCGAGGCGAAGCAGGCCAGGTACACCGAGCCGTTGCCCTGGAGGGAGTTGACGACCGGGATGATCAGGCCGATCGCCAGCGCCGACACCCACGCCGACTTGGTCTTCGGGTCGCGCACCATGTAGTGCAGGGCGCGCCGGACGGCCGCGCCCGTACGGTCGTCCGGCAGGAGCGACCGGCCGCCGCCGGCCGCGCCGGCCGCCCGCGTCTTCTTCTCCTTGGCGGCCGCGATCGTCGAACCGTCCGGGGTGACCATCAGCTTGGTCAGGCTGCGCTCCCAGAACCGGAGCAGCAGGCCGAGGGCCACGACCGTGATGAGGAGCTGGGCGGCCGCGATCCCGTACGAGCCCTCGCTCGCGGAGTCCACCATCCCGACGGCCGTCGCGGGCGGCAGCCAGCGCACGACCGCCTCGGCCGGCTCCAGCCGCTCCAGGCCGCCGGCCTGGAACAGCCGCTCGGCGGCGAAGTTCGCGACCTGGGCGCCGATTGCGATCAGCAGGCCGCTGAGCAGGGCGAGGTCGCGGCCCTTGCGGCTGGTCAGCAGCCTGACGTTGGCGGTCGCCACGGCCCGGGCCAGCGCGACGCAGCCGACCAGCAGCAGCGGCACGGCCAGGACGGCGGACACGATGCCCGCCGCGCCGCGCGCGAGGGCGATGACCGAGCCGATGGCCAGGCACAGGGTGAACAGCGGCCCGATGCCGACGAGCGAGGAGGCCAGCAGGGCCCGTACGAGCGGACGCGGGCGCAGCGGCAGCATGACCAGCCGGCTCGCGTCGAGGGTCTCGTCGCCGGTGGGGAAGAACAGCGGGACGAACGTCCAGCCGAGCGCCATGATCGCGGCCAGCAGGACGACGACCGTCCCGGCGTGCGCGTTGCCGCGCAGCAGGGCGAGGCCGAGCGTGGTGAAGAAGGCGACGACGAGGGAGAAGGCGAGGGCGCCGAAGTAGGCGGCCTTGCGCTTCGAGGAGCCCTTGAGCCCGTTGCGCAGGAGCGACAGCTTGAGGCGGACGAAGATCGGGGTGATGTCGACGGTCGCGGCCGGCGCGGCGGACGTCACGGATGCGGTGGAGGCGACCGGTGCGGCGGACGTGCTCATCGGACGCCCGCCCCGTTGCCCGCGGCCCCGCCGCCGAGCCAGTCCAGGGACTCGCCCGTGGCGCGGCCCTGCGCTCCGACCAGCTCCAGGAACGCGGCCTGCAGCGAGGGCGCGTCGCCCCGTACCTCGGCCAGCGGGCCCGCGGCCCGGATCCGGCCGGCGGCCATGACGGCCACCCAGTCGCACAGCGACTCGACGAGCTCCATGACGTGGGAGGAGAAGACGACCGTGGCTCCGGAGGAGGTGTAGCGTTCCAGCACTCCGCGGATGGTCTGCGCGGACACCGGGTCCACGCCCTCGAACGGCTCGTCCAGGAAGAGCACTTCGGGGTTGTGGAGCAGTGCGGCCGCCAGGCCGATCTTCTTCCGCATGCCCGTCGAGTAGTCGACGATCAGCTTGTTCTGCGAACCGGCCAGGTCCAGGATGTCCAGCAGCTGCGTGGCCCGGCTGTCCGTCTCGCGGCCCGGCAGCCCCCGCAGCCGGCCCATGTAGCCGAGCAGTTCGCGCCCGGAGAGCCGCTCGAAGAGCCGCAGTCCCTCCGGCAGCACGCCGATCCGGGACTTGACCTGCACCGGGTCCGCCCACACGTCGTGCCCGGCGACGATCACGCGGCCCATGTCCGGGCGCAGCAGCCCGGTGATCATGGACAGGGTCGTGGTCTTGCCCGCGCCGTTCGGCCCGACCAGGCCGATGAACTGCCCGGCGGGCAGCTCCAGATCGATTCCGGACACGGCCACCTGCTCGCCGAACCGCTTCCACAAACCCTCGACCCGTACGGCGGGTACGGCGGACGGCGCGGATCGCGCACCGCCGCCCGTTCCGTCCGTCGCCCCGCCCATCGCAACGCCCTGGTCCGGCATGCGCCTGCCTCTCGTCCTGTTCCCCGTGTCCTGCTTTTCTCACGATAGGAGGAGGGGAAGAGGCCGGGCAGTTACTTATGTCATGAGTTCCGGGCGGGCCTTTGCGCCGGTCAGGCCCGCGTCCGCCGGTCAGGCCCCGCGCCGGGCCCGTTCCGCCGCCGCCTCGCGCCCGCAGGCGTAGGCCAGGGCGTCGATCAGCTCCTCCACGTCCGGCAGCCACCGGTTCGCGGCCGTCGGCGGCTGCGCCCACTGCACCGAACCGCGGCCGCCGATGCGGGTCGGCGGCGCGGGCACGTACTCGCCCTCACCGCGTGCGACCAGGTCGAGCTGGGCCGGCTGCCAGCCGATCTTGCGCAGCAGGTCGGGCACCTTCGCCCCGGCGCCGGGCAGCACGAAGAACAGCATCCGCCCCGCCGGGTTGGCGATCACCGGTCCGAGGGTGCGCTGCATGCGCTGGAGCCGGGCCAGGGCCAGGAAGCCGGCCGCGTCCGGGACGTCGAGCGCGTCGAAGGTCCGGCCGGTGGGCAGCAGGATGGAGGCCTTCGGGTTCTTCCCCCACACTCGCCTGACCTGCACGGCACTGCCCGAGGCCTGCGAGGCCCAGTCCTTCCCCGCGGCGTGCGCGCCGGGCACGGGGCACTCCGCCGCCCCGCACGAGCACCGCTCCCGCCCGTCGCCGGACTCCAGCCAGGTGCCGGCGAAGACATCCCAGTGCCGTTCTTCCGTGTACCGCACGGCATGGTCCAGCAGCGGCTCACTGCGCTGCGGGGGGAGGGGCGCGGTCTCCGTGACTCCGATGGTCTTTTCCACGTGCAACACAACTCTTGCGGTCACCGGGGGTTACGGGCGTCAACCGGCCGGGCTCGGGAGCATCGATCCTGCATGCGGGGCGCATCGGTGCATCGCGGGGGGCGCGTAGGAGGCCGGGGCGCCGGAGGTGGGTAACGACAGGACGCAATGGGGAAGATTCCCCGCACATCAGGCGGGAAGTGATCATTCGAACGATCACCCGCGTCTCTGGGGGTTTTCATGGCAGCCAGGCCTCTCGTCGCCCGCCAGCCGAACGAACGGCTGCAGGCGCTCATCCAGGAAGCCGGGTGCTCCAATGCCGGGCTCGCCCGGCGCGTCAACATGTGCGGGGCCGAGCACGGTCTCGACCTCCGCTACGACAAGACCTCCGTGGCCCGCTGGCTGCGCGGCCAGCAGCCGCGCGGCCGGGCCCCGGGGATCATCGCCGAGGCGCTGGGCCGCAAACTCGGCCGGACCGTCACGATCGACGAGATCGGCATGGCCAACGGCAAGAACCTCGCCTCGGGCGTCGGCCTGCAGTTCTCCCCGACCGTCATCGGCGCGATCGAGCAGGTCAGCGAGTTGTGGCGGAGCGACGTGGGGCGGCGCGACTTCCTGTCGGGGTCGAGCGTGGCCTCCTCGGCGCTGGTGGAGCCGAGCCGCGACTGGCTCATCACCGGGGCCGACGCGCAGGTCGCGCGCAGCGGCGGCTCGCGGGTGGGGATGTCGGACGTGGAGGCGGTACGGGCCACCACGCAGGCGCTGAAGGACCTCGACCACCGCTTCGGCAGCGGGCACGTGCGCCCGGTGGTGGTGCACTACCTCAACTCGGTGGTCTCCGGACTGATCGGCGGCTCGTACCGGGAGCCGGTGGGCCGGGCGTTGTTCGCGGCGGTGGCCCGCCTCACGGAGCTGGCGGGCTACATGGCGGTGGACACCGGCCAGCCGGGCCTGGCCCAGCGGTACTACATCCAGGCGCTGCGCCTGGCCCAGGCGGCGGGCGACCGCGCGTACGGGGGGTACGTACTGGCGGCTTCGATGAGTCACCTCGCGGCCGAACTGGGCAACCCGAGGGAGATCGCGCAGCTGGCCAGAGCGGCGCAGGAGGGCACGCGGGGCCAGGTCACCCCCCGGGTGGAGGCGATGTTCTACGCGGCGGAGGCGCGCGGGCACGCGCTCCTCGGCGACGCGCGCGCGACGGGGGTGCTGTCCTCGCGGGCGCTGACGGCGCTGGAGCGGGCGGAGCCGGAGTCGGGGGACGACCCCGAGTGGATCCGGCACTTCGACCGGGCCTACCTCGCGGACGAACTGGCGCACTGCCACCGGGACCTGGGCCAGGCCGACGCGGCGGCGAAGCGCGCGGAGGAGTCCCTGCGGGACCTCCCGGCGGGCAAGGCGCGGCGCCGGGCGATCGGCCTGCTCCTGCTGGCGGCGGCGCGGGTCCAGCAGCGCGAGGTGGAGGCCGCCTGTCAGACGGCCACGCAGGCCGCGGAGCTGCTGTCGGGCCTGCGCTCGCACCGCGGGGCGGCGTACCTGGAGGACTTCCGCACCCGCCTGGACCCGTACCGGGAGGAACCGGCGGCCCGGGAGTTCACCGCCCGCCTGGAGCCGGTCGGCTGACCCGCCGCCCGGGCCGCGTACGGCGGATTTCCCCTCCGATACCGGACATCCGGTGCCCGGCCCGGGTCCCGGGGGCCGGGCCCGGCACTGGCAATCCCGGCGGGGAACGGTAGCGTGAGCCGACGGTTCCGTAGACGCGGAAGGTCGGAGAGGGAGTTCCGGTGACGGAGAGCGGACAGGGCGGCAGCCCGCAGGGAGGCGAGCCGTGGGGCCCGTACGTACCCGCGCAGCCGCCGACGCAGCCGCCCGCGCAGCCCGGCGGTGAGCCGGAGTACCTGCAGGGCGAGCCGTCCTACGGGCAGCCCCCCTACGGCCAGCCGTCCTACGGCTACCCCGCACCCGACGGCCCCGCCTACGGCTACCCGCAGGGTCACGTGGTCGGCCCCGGCTACGAGGGTCCCGGCGCCCCCCACGGCTACGGCTACCCGCCGCTGCCGGAGGCGCCCACCCAGTACATCCCGCCGGTGCCCGCCGCCCCCGCGCACGAGGAGGCGGCCACGCAGTACATCGCGCCGGTCCCCGCGGGCCCGGCGCACGGCGAGGCGGCCACGCAGTACATACCGCCCGTCCCCGCGGCCCCCTCCTACGAGGAGGCCGCGACGCAGTACATCCCGCCGGTCCCGGCCGCGCCGGCCGATCCCGCGGCCGGCTTCGACGGACTGTTCCGGGGCGAGGAGTTGCAGCACACGGCGCAACTGCCGCCCGTCCAGGAGCCGGTGCTGCGCCGGCAGCCGCCGCAGCGCTCCCATCCGCAGCAGCACCCGCAGCAGCCGCAGCAGTTCGCGCGGCAGCAACACCCGCAGCAGCACCAGCAGTTCGCGCCGCCGCCGCAGCAGTACCCGCCGCAGCCGCCCTTCGAGGAGCCGCCCGCCCCCCGCAGGGTCTCGCCCGCGATCATCGGCGCCGTGGTCATCGGCCTGGCCGTCGTCGGGCTCGGGGTCGGCGCGCTGCTCAGTGACGGCAAGGCGCAGAACAACGACCCGGCCGCCGTGGCACCCGCCCCCAAGCCCGGCAGCTCCACTGCGGACACCGGAGAGGTCGCGCTGGACCCCGCGCAGCCGCAGGCGGTCCAGCTCGACAAGCTCCTCGCGGACAGCAACGACAGCCGGGCCGCGGTGATCAAGGCCGTCGAGGACATCAAGGGCTGCAGCAACCTGGAGCAGGCGGCCACCGACCTGCGCGACGCGGCCCGCCAGCGCGAGGAGCTGGTGACCCGGCTCCAGGAGCTCAAGGTGGACAAGCTCCCCAACGACGGGAAGCTGACCGCGGCCCTCACCAAGGCGTGGAAGGCCTCCGCCGAGGCCGACAACAGCTACGCGGCCTGGGCGGACGACCTCAAGGGCGACGGCGGCAAGTGCAAGGACGGCAAGGCCAGGTCCACCGGCAACGCCTCGGACGGGAACAAGGCGAGCGGCGACGCCACCCGCGCCAAGGAGACCGCGGCCGGGCTGTGGAACACCATTGCCGGCAAGTACGGCCTCACCAAGCGGGACAAGAGCCAGCTCTAGGGCACGACGCGCCCTGGGCCGTGCCTTAGCTCGAACGGGGGGACTGTTCCAGGGTCTTGGTCATGTCCAGGGACGGCTCCCCGCCCGGCTGGGCGACCAGGCGGCCCTGCTGGACGATCTGGAAGGTGACCCGGCCGTTGACCATGCGGGGGAAGCCGGAGACGGCGCGCATGTCCTGGTAGCGCCAGCTGAGGTCGGGGGTCAGGCCGCCGGTCTTGACCGGCTCGGCCTGGTTGAGCTTGCGGGTGAGGCTGCGCCCGGTGATCTCCTCGTCCCCGCCGAAGCGCTTCACCATCTCGCTGAACACCGTGTACGCGATCCAGGTGGTCTGGGCGCCGCTGTCGTCGGGGTCCACGGCGTTGTCGCCGAAGGCGTAGTCGGCGATGACGTTGCGCATCTGCGTCCAGAGCGGGTCCGAGGCGACCGGGTACCAGCTCGTGACGTACGCGCCCTCGAAGGGGCTCTCCTTGCCGCCGGTGCGGTCGACCAGGGCCTGGCTGACCGAGCCGAGCACCGAGGAGATCTGCGGCTTGCGGTTCTGGGAGTCGGCGCGGCGGAAGGCGTCGAAGAAGGTCTCGGTGCGTGCGCCGAGCACGGCGGCCACGCAGCCCTTGTCCTTGCCGTCCTTGCCGTCCCTGCCGTCCTTCACCGAGGAGGCCCCGCCCTTCGGGGAGCCGCCGGGGGAGGAGGCGGCCAGGGCCTCGTTGGCCTGGACGGAGAGGTCCGCGGAGTCCTCGGCGGCCCGGATGTCGGTGGCCCCGGGCATCTGGTTGGCCTTGAGGCCGGAGTTGAGCTGGCCCGGCAGGGAGTCGCCGGCGAAGGTGTCGGGGCGGACCAGGGCGACCTTGGCGCAGGCGCGCCCCAGCTGGTGGCCGGCGCCGGCCACCAGGACGGGCTGGCCGCCGTTGACCGGGTAGGAGAGCGGGGACTGGAACTCCTCGGGGGAGACCCCGTACCCGCCGATGAACGGGATGCCCGCCACTTCCAGCGGGGCCAGGAAGGCGCGCCCGTGCTGGCTGTAGGAGCCGATGACGGCGACGGCCTTCTCGGCGACGGCCTTGCGGGCGCAGTCGGCGGCCCCGGTCGGGGTGTTGCGCTCGTCGCAGGTCAGCACGCGGAGCTTGCGGCCGTTGATGCCGCCCTTGGCGTTGACCCAGCGCTCGTACGCCTTGGCCATGCCCGGCATGCCCGGCATGTTGGTCGCCTTGGAGTCCCCCGGGGCGAAGGTCATGACGGTGAGGGTGTCGGCGCCCCCGGAGCCCCCCGAGACTCCGGGGAGCGCCCCGCAGCCGGCGACGAGCCACGCGCCCATCGCCATGGCCGTGGTCCGGGCCAGAAAGGTTCGGGAGAGTGCTGCTGCGGATCGCCGGGTGGTCATGTGCATGCACCATTCCGCGCCCGGGGTAACTGAAGTGTGAGGTGTACACAACATCCGGTGACGTCCAGGTGAATTACGGGTGGCGCCCACACGCTGAGTGAGCGCCGGGCGGGTCCGGGCCGTCGGGTCCGGGCGCCTCAAGATCACGCCGGACGGGAACGTACGATCGAAAGCGTGACATTCGCCCAAGGTTCGAAGAACTCTTCCCGCCGCGGCGGCCGCTCCTCCACCATGGGCGGCATGCCCCTCAACGACATGCCGTGGTGGCGCTGGCGCAGCAACGTGCGCTCGGCGCTGCACATGCTTTCCGACCCCGCGTTCCAGGAGGACACCTGGCTGGCCGGCGCCGACGGGTACGGGGACGTCACCGACGCCGTGTACCGGCTCGTCGAGGACACCTGGCTCGACAGCTGGTCCGCGGAGAAGTACGTCGGCACGATCTTCCGGGACTCGCAGGAGGCGGCCCTCGTGGACCTCGCCGTGCTGCGCGTGCTGCGGATCATGCACCAGATCGGCCCCGACGCCCCGGTCTCCGGATACCTGGAGCACCACGCCTGGCCGGAGGCGGTACGGGCCGCGCGCGAAGCCCACGTACGGCTGTCGACGGCGGACGGGGACGACCCGGACGCGCGTCCGCGCTCCCTGGACGTCCTGAGGATCCTCACGCGCGCGGTGTGATGTGGAAGGCTGTGGGGTCATGAGCGACGACCCGCAGCCCCAGGCCACGCAGCAGTACGTACTGACCCTCTCATGCCCGGACAAGCAGGGCATCGTGCACGCCGTGTCCAGCTATCTGTTCATGACCGGGTGCAACATCGAGGACAGCCAGCAGTTCGGCGACCGCGACACCGGACTGTTCTTCATGCGGGTCCACTTCGCGGCCGACGCCCCGGTGACCGTGGAGAAGCTGCGGGCCAGTTTCGCCGCGATCGGCGACACCTTCCGGATGGACTGGCAGATCCACCGCTCCGACGAGCGCATGCGGATCGTGCTGATGGTGTCGAAGTTCGGCCACTGCCTCAACGACCTGCTCTTCCGCCACCGGATCGGTGCGCTGCCGGTGGAGATCGCGGCCGTGGTCTCGAACCACACCGACTTCGAGGAACTGGTCGGCTCCTACGGGGTCCCGTTCGTGCACATCCCTGTGACGAAGGACACGAAGGCGGCGGCCGAGGCGCAGCTGCTGGAGCTGGTGCGGGCCGAGCAGGTCGACCTCGTGGTCCTCGCCCGCTACATGCAGGTGCTCTCGGACACCCTGTGCAAGGAGCTGAGCGGGCGGATCATCAACATCCACCACTCGTTCCTGCCGAGCTTCAAGGGCGCGAAGCCGTACCACCAGGCGCACGCCCGGGGCGTGAAGCTGATCGGTGCGACCGCCCACTACGTGACGGCGGACCTGGACGAGGGCCCGATCATCGAGCAGGAGGTCGAGCGGGTGGGGCACGAGGTCACCCCGGACCAGCTCGTGGCCATCGGGCGGGACGTGGAGTGCCAGGCGCTGGCACGGGCCGTGAAGTGGCACAGCGAGCACCGGGTCCTGCTGAACGGGACCCGGACGGTCGTCTTCACGTAACCGCGCACGGGCGGTCGGGCGGGCGGTCGGTCGGGCGGGCGGTCGGGCCGTCGCGCGGAGGCGCCGCGCGCCCTACATCCGGCTCAGGGAGGCCGCCGCGAAGAGGACGTCGCGGATGGCTTCCCGGTCGCCGTCCTGCCCGACCGCGGCGTCCTCCGGGGAGATGTGGCCGGCGGCGAGCTGGCAGAATTCCGTGCCGTCCAGGGCGATCCGGGCCACCGTGTGCTCCGGTGAGGGCTTCGCCGCGGGGGAGTCCAGCGCGATGTCCCAGCCGCCGCCTCCCGCGCCCTCGATCTCCAGGTGCAGGGTCCGGCCCGGCGCCCCCGCCGCGACCAGCCCGCGGGCCGGCGCCGCCAGTCCCGCCCGCCGGCGCCCGGCCAGGGCCGCCGGCAGGAGGCGGGCCGCCAGGTCGATCATCCGGTTCAGGTGGGGTGCGGCCGGCGGCCCGTACGGATAGTCCACCGCCTCCGCGATGTCCACGGCGTGCACCCAGCACTCGAAGGCGCGCTCCAGGAAGGCGTCCCCGAGGGGCAGGGCGAAGGCGCCGTAGTCCACGTCCAGTTCGGCCACGCCGCGGCCCGCGAAGGAGACCGTACGGACCAGGGTGTGGCCCTGCTCCCGCCACGGCTCGCGGACGCGGCGGGTGGTGGGGTACGGGGAGCCCTCCCAGAACCGCTCGGTGCGCTCGGTCGGGGTGTCCGCGGACGCCTCCGGGCCCAGGGGGTCGTCCAGGCCCAGCGCGGCCGCCACCAGGCCGTCCACCGCCAGCAGGTGTCCGATGACCCCGGCCACCGTGGTCCGGCGGGTCTGGCGGCGTTCCTCCTCGAACCACTTCAGCCGGACCGGGGTGTGCCACTCCGAGTCCCCGAAGTCCCGCAGCAGGGCGTCGAGCCGGGCCGTCTCGGTGTCGTACGGGCTCGCCCACAGCGGGACCGGGATGCGGGCGGGGCGCTTGCCGAGGCAGTCCTCCAGCACGCGCGAGCGCAGCAGCGGCTTGAGGTCGAGGGTCTCCTCGGGGTGCAGCAGCCCCACGGCGTCGCGCAGCCGCAGCGCCTCCTCGGCGCAGGGCGCGCATGCGGTGAGGTGGTCCTCGACGGCCTGGGTCTCCTCCGCGGAGCAGGCCGCCAGGGCCCAGGCGCCGAGCAGGGACTTCAGTACGGCATGGCTGGGCGGCGGCGCGGCCGGGACGGGCTCGGGCTCGGCGGGCGCCGGTGCGGCGGGGAAGTCGGTGACCGCCGGGTACTCCGTGAACTTGGCGTACGCGGCGTCGTCGAGGTCGTCGAGGTCGTCAAGGGCGTCGGGGGCATCGAGCTTGTCGGGGTTATCAGGCTTGTCAGGGTGGTCGAGGGTTTCGAGGTCGTCGGCAGCGCCGCGCGGGCCCGGTATGCGCGCCGGGCCGCCGCCGGGGTTCGGGGGTCGTTCGTACGCTTCGCCGTCTTCTTCACCGAAGGGGCTCGTCATCGGGGCGTTCCATATCCGGAGGGGCCGTACCCGGGCGGGACCGTGTCCTCGCGCGGGACGGCGTTGGCCGTGGACAGGAGTTGCAGGCCCAGGCGCAGCCGGCGCCGGGCCTCGTCCTCGCTGATCTGCAGGTCGGCGGCGGCCTGGCGGTAGTCGCGGCGCTTGAAGTAGGCGAGTTCGAGCGCGGCCCGCAGGGGCGCGGGCATGGAGGTGACGATGAAGTCGGCGCGGGCCGCCGCGTTGGCGCTGCGCACCTTCTGCTCCAGTTCCTCGCGGGAGCCGTTGCCCAGTTCGGCCTGGCGCAGGCGGGCCACGGCCTGCCCCTGGGTGATGCGGGCGACCCAGGAGCGCATGGAGCCCTGTTTGGGGTCGTAGGCGTCGGGGTTCTCCCAGATGTAGCCGAAGACCTCGCGGGTGACCCGGTCGGCGGCCGTCTCGTCGTTCAGGACCCGGTGGGCGAGGCTGTGCACGAGCGAGGCGAAGCGGTCGTAGAGCTCGCCGAGCGCGGCGGCCTCGCCGCGGGCCAGGCGTTGTTGCATGCGGCGGTCCCAGCGCGGTGGTGCGTCCTTCGGCATCGTGCCCCCAGCCGGATTCCCGGTTTCAGCCGTGTGTCGACCACTCGAATGTAGTGGGCATGCAGCGGTTCGCGCCTGTTTTGCCGGAACCCGTTCCGGGAGACGCGCCCTGCGTGATAGGGGCGTCGCGCGGCGTGAACGCGCATGCCGGGCCCGGACGGGGCCGTTGGGAGAACGGGTTGGAGCACGGGTTGGGGGACGGGTTGGGGGACGGAACGAGGGACGGGTTGAGGGCGTGAGTCGGGGGAACACGCCGGGGGAGCAATGGGTACAGACGTACGCGCCCCACCGCGCTCCTCGTGCGCTGGTTCGATGCGGCCACCTGCTTGCCCGCTTCGCTTAACGCGCAGGCCACGTAGGCCTTACGCTCCTGTCCTGTCTTGAACTGCACCCCACCGCATATGTGAAGGCGGAACGCCGAATATGGACAGCGCAGAATACGAGCGCAAGATCGCCGCCCGCTTCGCCACCTTCGACCAGGACGGGTCCGGGTACATCGACCGGGAGGACTTCAGTACGGCGGCCAGGGCGGTCCTGGCCGAATTCGCCGTCGCCGCCCGGTCCGACCGGGGCCAGGCCGTGTTCGCCGGGGCGGAGGCCTTCTGGCAGGGCATGGCCGGCATCGCGGACGTGGACGGGGACCAGCGGGTGTCCCGCGAGGAGTTCGTCACGGGCGCGGCGAAGCGGCTGCGGGACAACTCGGACCGGTTCGCCGAGATCGCGCGGCCGTTCCTGCGCGCGGTGATCGCGGCGGCCGACCCGGACGGGCCCGGTGCGACCCCGGAGGCGACGGCGCGCGTGCTGCGCGTGCTGGGCACCCCGGAGGAGCTGGCGGGCCCGGTCGCGAAGGCCCTGGACGCGGACGGCGATGGCCGCATCACGGAGGACGAGATCCTGGCGGCCTTCGCCGGCTACTGCGGGGTGGCGGCGCCGGACGCGTAGCGCCCGCGGCGAGCGGGGCGCGGGGACGTCACCTCCGACGGCCCGTGCCCCGGGCGGTCTTGGTCCCGGGCCGGCTGCCACCCCCGGGGGACACGACGGCCCTGAGCAGGCTCTCGTACTCCGCGGGGCGGGCGGCCAAGCCGGCCTCGGCGGCCAGCCCGTCGGGGTCGGCCCCGTGACCGCGCAGCAGGTCGGCCGAGGCCTCCGCGAAGGCCAGTGCCGCGCCGTGGCGGCGGCCTGCCTCGCTGAGCAGCCGCAGGGCTCGTACCGTGTCGGCGTCCCGCAGCGCTTCGGCCCGGCGGACGGCCTCGCGGTCGGCGGCGGTGAGCCGGTGCCCGAACCACGGCGTGGCCCGGGGCCGGGACCTCGCGCGGATGGTTCCGCCCGGCGGTGGCGGCGCAGGACGAAGCTACGCGAAGCGTTCGCGGAGCTTGTACTTGAGGACCTTGCGCAGGGCGTCGTTGCGGGGCAGGGCCTCGACCAGTTCCAGCTGCTCCGGGAGCTTGTGCGGGGAGAGGCCTTCCGCGCGGAGGTGCGAGGTCACCTCGGCCAGGGTCAGCGGGGCCGCGCCCGCGGGCTGTTCGACGACGGCGCAGACGCGTTCGCCGCGCTCCGGGTCCGGGAGGCCTATGACGGCGACGTCGGCCACGGCGGGGAGCCGGTGGAGCAGGTCCTCGATCTCCTTCGCCGAGATGTTCTCGCCCTTGCGGATGATGACGTCCTTGCTGCGGCCGGTCAGGACCAGGTAGCCGTCCTCGGTGAGGTGGCCCAGGTCGCCGGTGATGAGGTAGCCGTCGGTGTCGAAGACCCCGGCGTTCTCCGCGCGCCCCAGGTAGCCCTGGCACACCGCCTCCCCGCGCAGGCGGACCTCCCCGTCGGTGTCCGGGGGCAGGAGCGTGCCCTCCGGGGTCGTGATGCGGATCGACATGCCCTGCGGCGGCCGGCCCTCGGTGGTGGCGAGGTTCTCCGCGGTGTCGTCCGGGGCGCCCATCGTGATCATGGGGACCTCGGTCATGCCGTAGCCGTGGGTGAGCTGGCAGCCCAGTTCGCGGACGACCGCGTGGTAGATCTCCGGGGGTTTGGGTGCGCCGCCGCCCGCGAGGAGGCGCAGGCTGGGGATGAGCTTGGCGGAGGGGTCCTTGCGCTGCTCGGTGAGGAACATCGAGTAGAAGGCCGTGGAGCCGCCGGCGACCGTGACCCCGTGGCGGCGGTAGCCGTCCAGGGCGTCGGGCATCGCGAACTTCTCGAAGAGGACCGCGGGGAACCCGTAGAGCAGCAGCATCACCGTGTAGTCGGGTCCGGCGATGTGGGCGAACGGGAAGGCCATCGAGCCGACGTCGTCCGGTGACAGGTGCAGGGCGTGGGCCAGGCAGGAGCCGCCGGCGATGAGGGAGCGGTCCGTGTGCAGGACGCCCTTGGGGTCCGAGGTGGTGCCCGAGGTCCAGTAGATCCACCGGACCGAGACGCCCTCCGCGGGGGGCGGGGGGAGCACCGCCGGGTCTCCGGTCGGGAGGGAGTCGTAGGCCTCGAAGACGCCGTGGGCGCCGAGGCGGTGCGCCATCGCCGTGTGGTCGAAGCCGCGCCAGACGCCGGGGACGGCGAAGAACTCCGCCTTGGACTCGCGCAGCGCGAAGCCGACCTCGCGGTCCCGGTAGAAGGGGATCACGGGGGTCTGGACGGCGCCGATGCGGGCGAGGGCGACCGAGAGCAGCACGGTCTCGATGCGGGTGGGGAGCTGCCAGGCCACCACCGTGCCGGGGCGCACGCCCATGCCGTACAGGCCGGCCGCGACCTGTTCCGAGCGGTCGCGCAGTTCGGCGAAGGTCAGCCGGCGGTCGTGGGAGGGGTCCTCGGCGGCCTCGATGAGCACCGGGGCGTCCGGGGTCATGGCGGCCCGGCGGGTGATCAGGTCCCAGAGCGTGCGGGACCGGCTGAGTTCGACTGCGGTGCTGTTGTCCGTCATCCCGGACCCGCCTCCCGTTGGCCGCCACATGGACCTGACGGATAGTCAGATCAAGCGCAGAGCGTAGAGCGCGGACGCTTGTCGGTCCAGGGGTGGGGAGCTAGCTTGGTTCCAGATTTCTGACGCTCCATCAGATTCAGCGAGGGGACATCATGGAACTGCCTCGGATCATCAGCGTCGACGACCACGTCATCGAACCGGCCCACCTCTTCGACGTATGGCTGCCGGCCAAGTACCGCAACCGCGGCCCCAAGGCCCTCACCGCCGGCATCGGCGAGCTCGCCTACACCGGCGGCAAGTACGTGATCACCATGGACCCCGACGGCCCGCCCACCGACTGGTGGATCTACGAGGACCTGAAGTTCCCGTACAAGCGCAACATCGCCGCCGTCGGCTTCGACCGGGACGAGATGACCCTGGAGGGCATCACCCGCGAGGAGATGCGGCGCGGCTGCTGGGACCCCAAGGCGCGGCTGCTCGACATGGACCTCAACCACGTCGAGGCCTCCCTGTGCTTCCCGACCTTCCCGCGCTTCTGCGGGCAGACCTTCGCCGAGGCCAAGGACAAGGAGGTGGCCCTGGCCTGCGTGCGCGCGTACAACGACTGGATGGTCGAGGAGTGGTGCGGGGACAGCGGCGGCCGGCTCATCCCGCTCTGCATCATCCCGCTCTGGGACATCGACCTGGCCGTCGCCGAGATCCGCCGCAACGCCGCGCGCGGGGTGCGGGCCGTGACCTTCTCCGAGATCCCCACCTACCTCGGCCTGCCGTCCATCCACTCCGGCTACTGGGACCCCTTCTTCGCCGTCTGCCAGGAGACCGGCACCGTCGTCAACATGCACATCGGGTCGAGCTCCCAGATGCCCGCCGCCTCCCCCGACGCCCCGCCCGCGGTGCAGGCCGCGCTCAGCTTCAACAACGCCATGGCCTCGATGATGGACTTCCTGTTCAGCGGGGTGCTCGTCAAGTTCCCGACGCTCAAACTGGCGTACAGCGAAGGCCAGATGGGCTGGATCCCGTACGCCCTGGAGCGCGCCGACGACGTGTGGCAGGAGCACCGGGCCTGGGGCGGGGTCAGGGACCTGATCCCCGAGCCGCCGTCCACGTACTACTACCGGCAGATGTTCTGCTGCTTCTTCCGCGACAAGCACGGGATCGCCTCGCTGGACGTCGTCGGCCGCGACAACGCCACCTTCGAGACCGACTACCCGCACGTGGACTCGACCTTCCCGCACACCAAGGAGGTCGCCCTCGACCACGTCAAGGGCCTCGACGAAGAAACCGTATACAAGCTCATGCGAGGAAATGCCATCCGTATGCTCGGACTTGACTTCGACAAGGACCGGCGGACGGGGCGGTAGGCGCAGTGGACCTCACCTATACCGAGGAGGAACGCGAGTTCCGGGCCCGGCTGCGGGCCTGGCTCGCGCACGTGCTCCCCGGGCTGCCGCCCAGGCCCTCGCCCGACGACTGGCCGGGCCGCCGCGCGTACGACGCGGGCTGGCAGCGCCGGCTGTACGACGCCGGGTACGCCGGACTGCACTGGCCGGTGGACGCGGGCGGCCGCGGGGCCACCCCCACCCAGCACCTGATCTACCTGGAGGAGACCGAGCGCGCGGGAGCCCCGTACGTCGGCGCGAACTTCGTCGGGCTGCTGCACGCCGGCCCGACCATCGCCGCCGAGGGCACCGCGGAGCAGCGGGCGCGCTGGCTGCCGCCCGTCCTGCGCGGCGACGAGATGTGGTGCCAGGGCTTCAGCGAGCCGGACGCGGGCTCCGACCTGGCCTCGCTGCGCACCCGCGCGGTCCGCGACGGCGACGAGTACGTGATCACCGGGTCGAAGATATGGACCTCGCACGCGGAGGTCTCCGACTGGTGCGAACTGCTGGTGCGGACCGATCCCGTCACCGCCGAGACCCCCAAGCACCGGGGGATCACCTGGCTGGCCATGCCGATGGACGCCCCCGGGGTGACGATCCGGCCCCTGCGCACCCTGGCCGGGTCCACCGAGTTCGCGGAGATGTTCCTCGACGAGGTACGGGTCCCGGTCGCCAACCGGGTCGGCGCCGAGAACGACGGCTGGCGGGTCACGATGGTGACCCTGTCCTTCGAACGCGGCACCGCCTTCGTCGGCGAGGTCGTCGCCTGCCGGCGCACCCTCGGCGAACTGGCGCGCGCCGCGAAGGCCAACGGCCGCTGGGACGACCCGGTGCTGCGGCGCCGGCTGGGCCGGCTGTACGGGGAGTTCGGCGCGCTGTGGCGGCTCACCCAGTGGAACGTCAGCGAGTCGACACGCTCCGGCGGGGTCCCGGGCATCGGCGGCAGCGTCTTCAAGCTGGCTTACTCGCACGCCCGCCAGGAGCTGTACGACACGGCCGCCGAGGTGCTGGGCGCCCAGTCCCTCTCGCTCGACGAGGAGTGGACCCTGGACCGGCTCTCCTCGCTCTCGTACACGATCGCGGCGGGCACCTCGCAGATCCAGCAGAACATCGTGGCCGAGCGGATCCTCGGCCTGCCGAAGGGGAGGTGAGGGTTCCGTGGACTTCCAGCCGACGCAGGACCAGCGGGACCTGCGGGCGGGCGTACGGGACCTCCTGGAGGGCCGCTACGGCCGCGACGCGCTGCGCGCCTCGGTCGACGGGGCGGCCGGCACCGGCCGGTCCGTGGACCGGGCCCTGTGGCGGGAACTCGGCGGCGCCGGGTTCTTCGCGCTGCGGCTCCCGGAGGACGAGGGCGGGGTCGGACTCGGGCTCCCGGAGGCGGTCCTGGTCTTCGAGGAGGCCGGGCGGGCCCTGCTGCCGGGCCCGCTGGTCGCCACCCACCTGGCCGCCGGGCTGGTCGCGGGGGCCGCGGAGGGCGAGACGGTGGTGACGGCCTTCGACATGGAGGGCCCGCTGGTGACCCACCTCGGCGAGGCCGACGCGGTCCTCGGCGCGGACGGGGAGCCGGTGGAGGTCTACAGCGGGGAGCCGGTGCGCTCCGCGGACCCGCTGACCCCGCTGGCACGGGTCTCCGTACCGGGGCGGCCGGTGACGGCCGGCAGGTACCGCGACGAGGGGACGCTGCTGACGGCGGCCCTGCAGCTCGGCAGCGCGCTGCGCACGGTGGAGCTGGCCGTGCGCTACGCCAAGGAGCGCGAGCAGTTCGGGCAGCCGATCGGGGCGTTCCAGGCGGTCAAGCACCTGTGCGCGCAGATGCTGGTGCGCGCGGAGGTGGCCCGTACGGCGGTCTACGCGGCCGCCGTGACGGCGGATCCGGCGGAGGTGGCCGGAGCCAAGCTGCTGGCCGACGAGGCGGCCGTGCGCAATGCCCGGGACTGCCTGCAGGTGCACGGCGGGATGGGCTTCACCTGGGAGGCGGACGTGCACCTGCACCTGAAGCGGGCCTGGGTGCGGGCGGAGCAGTGGCGGACGGCGGCGCAGGCCGAGGAGGCGCTGGCGGCGGAGCTGCTGGCGGGGGCGGAGTAGGGCGCCGGCTGCTTGCTCATGGTGACGACGGGGGCACGGGAGGGACGGTGCGGGACGCATGTCCGATTACAGAGAGTTGATATCGGTTTGTGTCCTTCGCCCGACTCATTGCGGCCCGGAGGCGGGGGGCCGCTCCGGTACGCTCCCGGGAATGCGAGCGGTTGAGCGGCGCGAGCGCCGCACAGTATGCACCACGCCTACTCCTTCACGCTGGAATATGCCCGAAGCGCTTGTTGTGGTGACTGTACGTCAACCATGCTGCTCCGCAACGGGGTCACACTCGGTGACTCCGTCCTGTCGCGAGGCGAAGTGTCCGCCGGTTCGGATGGTGTGAGCGGTGCAGGTGCTTCAGGTTCAGCTGGAGGTAGGACCGGACCCCGCCGAGGTCGGCCGGGCCCGCCGATGGGCCCGCTCCCGGCTCGCGGGCTGTGGCATAGGGGATGACGAGCCGCTCGCGGAGACGCTGATCCTGCTGATCTCCGAGCTGGTCACCAACGCCGTCGTGCACACCGGCTGTCCGGCCGTGCTGCGCATGCTCTTCGGGGAGCCGGGGGTGCGGGTGGAGGTCGCGGACGCGAGCGACCGGGCCCCGTCCCCGCGGCAGGCCGCCGGAGACGACACGGGCGGGCGCGGACTGGAGCTGGTGGACGGGCTGGCGGACCGCTGGGGCTGGCAGCGCGAGGGCGCCGGCAAGCGGATCTGGTGCGAGATCGACCGCGAGGAGAAGGCCGCGGAGGGGATCGGGGACGAGGCCGCGGAGTCCCCGGGGGAGCCCCTGGACGGGTCCCTGTGCGGGCCTCTGGACGGGCTCCTGGACGGGCCTCTGGTCGGACCCCTGGACGGGCCGGAAATCCGTGGCGCGATCCGGGAACCGCGCGTGTACCTCTAACGAGGTGTTGACGGTTCGTCAACTGGTGATCACTCTTGTGTTGAACGATTCGTCGCGAGGGGACGCCAAGGGTCAGGTCCTGCCTTGACGAGTGCGGGTCGTGGGGTGGCGGCCGCCGTGCCGCGCTCGGGGCGTGCATGCGCGCCGCCGCCACCCGCAAACACTCCTCGTGCCGCGCGCGCACCTCGTGCAATGCGATGCCCCCGCCACGTCGTCTTGAGGGTGAGGGGGGTGTTGCCGGGTGGATCCATCCGAAGAATCCTTTGCGGAGTTCGTCGCGGCGGCCGGACTCCCGTTGCTCCGCACCGCGCGGCTGCTGACGGGCGACTGGCATCTGGGACAGGACCTGGTGCAGGTGACCCTGGCCAAGGTGTACGACCGCTGGGCGCGGGCCGGCCGGTACGACGCACCGATCGGCTACGCGCACAAGGTCATGGTCACCACGTACTGCACCTGGCGCCGCAGGCGCTGGCACCACGAGCTGCCCCACGCGGCCCTGCCCGATGCGGCGGGCGGGTCCGTCGATCCCGCGGCCGACGCGGTCGCGGCTGCCGACCTGCTCGAACGCGCGCTGCTCGGGCTGCCGCGACGCCAGCGGGCCGTGCTGGTGCTGCGCTACTACCAGGACCTGACCGTCGAGCAGACGGCGGAGATCCTGGGCTGCCCGAACGGCACGGTGACCAGCCTGACCGCCCGGGCCCTGACCCGCCTGCGGTCCCACCCCGACCTCTGGCCGGGCGAGGGCGAGGGCGCGAGCACGCGTACGAGCACGCGTACGAGCACGCGTACGCGTACGACCACGAGTGAGGCGGAGGCGCGATGACCAGGTTCCCCGAGGTCCTCGAAGAAGAGCTGCGCGGCGCCCTGCACGCGCTGGCGGACCGGCCGGCGGTGCCGGTCGCGGTGCCGACGGCGCTCGGCGCCGTCCGGGCGGCCGCCCGGATCCGCCGGCGCCGGAGGGCGGCCGGGGCCGGGCTGGTGGTGGCCGTCACGGGGCTGGCCCTCCTGGTCCCGCAGTGGTCGCCGGGCGACGGGTCCCGGATGCCCGCCCCGCCGGCCGCGACCGCGGGACCGCCGAGCGAACTGCCCGCGGCGACGGAGCCGGCCGTTCAGACGGCCCCGCGGCTCGGGGTCCCGTACGCCCATGACCTGTACGTGCACTGCGGGCTCCGGTTCACGAAGTTCGACGGCCGCTGGTGGCGCGCCGATCCGGAAGTGCCGGACCGGGACCTGGACGCGGCCGTCTGGGACGACCCGTACACGGCGGGCACGATGATGCTCGTCTCGGCGGCCGAGGCGCGCTTCGTCCGCCACGACGCGGGGCCCACGGTCACCTTCCGCGCCACGGAGGAGCAACCGCCGCTCTGCGCCTGAGGGTCGGGGACGTGGAACCATGAGGTGTCCATGACGTGTCTCAGTGCGGGGCACGCCGCCCCACTCCGCAGTCCCCCTCACCGCAGGAGAGAAGCGCATGGCAAACCCGTACGAGGCGACGCCTCCTCCCGCCCCGAGGCGCAGCGGGAGCAAGCTCCCGGTCTTCCTCGTCCTCGTCCTGGTCGCCGCGGCCATCTACGGAGCCTCCCAGTGGCTCGGCAAGGACGGCGGCAAGGGCGACGCCAAGCCCTCGACTTCGACCGCGGCCTCGCCCTCCGCCACGGCGTCCAAGGACCCCGGGAATCCGGAGTCCTCCTCCGACACGTCGAGCACGTGGGCGGTGGGCGACTGCGGCGGCCCCGACCCCGACAACCCGCCGGACGGCTACCGCCCGCAGAAGTGCTCGGCCTCCGGAGCCACCTTCAAGGCGATCGACATCAAGGACGCCAGCATCCTGCCGGGCGCGATCCAGTGCCCGCCCGGTACCGACCTGATGATCAAGGTGAGCATGACCTACGGCTCCGCGAAGTCGGGTGGCATCCCCACCAACACCGTCTGCGGCCGCAACCTGTCCGGCGGCCACCCCGGTGACGCGGGCGCCGGCGGCGGCCAGCTGGTGCAGGGCGACTGCGTGACGGACCAGGCGCAGGAAGTGCCGTGCGCCTCGGGCGGCTCGGGCGCGTACAAGGTCCTCGGCCTGGTCAAGACGAAGGCCGAGTGCCCGTCCGGCACCACCGAGCCGATGCAGCTGACCATGGCGGTGGGCCGCCCGTACGACGTGATCTGCGCCAAGGGCTGACCGCGGAACGGAAGGGGCGGTGGTCCTGGACCACCGCCCTTCGCGCGGGCCCGATGCGCTCCGCCCCGCCGCGCCGCGGGTCAGAGGATGGCGATCGGGGCCACCGGGGTGCCCACCGCGCCGACGAAGGGTTCCGGCATGGCCGAGAGGAGGAAGGTGTAGCGGGATTCTTCCGCACAGGCTGTGGACAACTTTTCGAGGTTCCAGTTCTGGCCCTGGTGCATGCCCATCTCGACCAGGTCCAGCGCGTGCACCGGCAGCCACAGGTTCTCGATCTCCGGCGGGAAGATCTCGAAGGTCAGGGTGTCGTTCGCGACGGCCGCCACGTCCCGGGCGTGGAACCACTCGGGCGTACGGACGGACAGGCCGGGGGACGGGTAGCCGTAGCCGTGCTTGTCGCCCGCCAGATAGACCTGCACCTGGCCGGTGCGGACCAGGACGATGTCGCCCGCCCGGACGGTGACCCCGGCGAACTCCTCCGCCTCCGCCAGGTCCTCCGGGGTGACCGCGTGGCCGCCGGGGAGCCGGTCCAGGCCCTTGGCGCGGGCCACGTCCAGCAGGACTCCGCGCGAGACGATGTGCCCGGCCTTGTCGATGCCGCTGAACTCGGCGCGGCCGTGCGCCGTGATGGTGCCGGCCGGGCGGCCGTTGTAGATCTTCCCCGAGTGCGAGACGTGCGTGAGCGCGTCCCAGTGGGTGCCGGCCTGGAGCCCGAAGGTCACCGCGTCGTCGCTGCACGCCACCGTGCCCGGGCCGAAGAGCTCCTGGTTGATCTGCACCATCGTGTGCAGCGGGTTGATCCGGCCGGGGATCATGCCGGACTGCACGCCGTCCTCCTTGAGCGGGAGGGCCAGGGGGATGCGGCGGCCGGTACGGATCTCGGTGGCGGCCGCGCGGACCACCTCGTCGGTGATCAGGTTGAGGGTGCCGATCTCGTCCTCGGCGCCCCACCGGCCCCAGTTGTTGACGCGCTTGGCGATGTCGTGGAACTCGGCGGGCATGGACATCGATCTCATCAGCTCCTCGAAGTGAAATGAACCGCGGTGACGAACTGGGTCTTGTGCTGGTGCGTCCGACTGCCCATAGAATCTAACGGACCGTCAGAAAACGCGGGAAGGGGCCGGACGTGGGGAACTTCTTGGCAGGCAAAGTCGTCGCCGTCACAGGCGCCGGCCGGGGCATCGGGCGGGCCGTGGCACTCGCCGCGGCCGCCGAGGGTGCCCGGGTCGTCGTCAACGACTACGGCGTGGGGATGGAGGGCAACGAGCCCACCAGCGAGATAGCCGAAGCGGTGGTGAAGGAGATCGTCGCCGCCGGCGGGGAGGCCGTCGCCGTCGCCGACGACATCTCGACCATGGCGGGCGGCCAGCGCATCGTCGACACCGCGCTCGCCCAGTACGGACGCATCGACGGAGTCGTGTGCGTCGCCGGCATCCTGCGCGAGCGGATGCTCTTCAACATGTCCGAGGAGGAGTGGGACCCGGTGGTCGCCACCCACCTCAAGGGCACCTTCACCGTCTTCCGCGCGGCCTCCGCCGTCATGCGCCGCCAGGGCACCGGCACGCTGATCGGCTTCACCAGCGGCAACCACCAGGGCTCGGTGGCCCAGGCCAACTACAGCGCCGCCAAGGGCGGGATCATCTCGCTCGTCCGGTCGGCGGCCCTGGGGCTGGCCAAGTACGGAGTGACCGCCAACGCGGTGGCGCCCGTCGCGCGCACCCGGATGTCGGCCAACGTGCCGATGGAGCTCAAGGAGATCGGCGAGCCCGAGGACGTGGCGGCGCTCGTGACCTACCTGCTCTCCGACCGGGCCGTGGCCGTCGGCGGCGAGAGGATCACCGGGCAGGTCTACACGATCGCCGGCCCGAAGATCGCCGTCTGGGCCCAGCCCCGTGAACTGCGCGCCGGCTACGCCGAGGGGTCCTGGACCCCCGAGAAGATCGCCGACTTCCTGCCGGGGACGGTCGGCACCGACCCCATGCCGATGCTCGCCCAGCTCGAAGCCATGGCCAAGGCGGCGGCCGCCAAGGACCGCCCCAACGCGTAGGCCCTGGCCGGAGGTTCGGACCGGGAACCCGGGACGGGCCGACGGGTACGCGTGCCACGGCGCCCGGGACCGCCGCGGGCCGGCCCTTCCGGAACGTGCCGGGACCGCCCGGCGTGCCGCCCCGGGGCGACCCACCGCACGGCACGGCTGGACCGGCACGATCCGCACGAGACGGCCCTGCGGCCGGACAGGACCAGAGGGGGGCACTGAGCATGGACTTCGGCTTCGACGAGGAGGACGAGCAGCTGCGCGGCCGCGCGAGGGCCTGGCTCGCCGAGCACCTCACCGGCCCGTACGCGCAGGCCCTCGGCCTCGGCGGGCCGGGCAGTGAGCACGAGGGGGTCGAGGTCCGCCGGGCGTGGGAGCGCGAGCTGGGGCGCGCGGGGTGGATCGGCCAGGGCTGGGAGACGGGGGAGGGCGAGGGCTACGGCAACCGGCGGCTCTCCCTCACCGGGCAGGTGGTGTGGGCCGAGGAGTACGCGGCCGCGCGCGCCCCGGCCCGGGTCGGCCACATCGGCGAGAACCTCCTCGCGCCGACGCTGATCGCCTACGGCTCCCCGGAGCAGCGGGCCCGCTACCTCCCCGCCATCGCCCGCGGCGAGGAGCTGTGGTGCCAGGGGTACTCCGAACCGGGCGCCGGCTCCGATCTCGCCGGCATCCGTACGACGGCGGTCGCGGACGCGGCCGACGGGCTGTTCCGGGTCACCGGGCAGAAGATCTGGACCTCGCTCGCCCAGGACGCCGACTGGTGCTTCGTCCTGGCGCGCACCGGGGCCGGGTCGGTGCGCCACCGCGGGCTGTCCTTCCTGCTGGTCCGCATGGACCAGCCGGGCCGGGTCGAGGTCCGGCCGATCCGGCAGATGTCGGGGACCTCCGAGTTCAACGAGGTGTTCTTCGACGGGGCCGTCGCCGCCGAGGTGGTGGGCGGGGAGGGCAACGGCTGGTCCGTGGCCATGGGACTGCTCGCGCTGGAGCGCGGGGTCTCCACGCTCGTCCAGCAGATCGGCTTCGCGGCCGAACTGGAGCGGGTGGTCCGGGCGTACGTGGACGCCGGCGCGGGCGACCCGGTCCTGCGCGAACGCCTCGTACGGCAGTGGGCCGAGCTGCGCACGATGCGGTGGAACGCGCTGCGGACGCTGGGCTCGGCGAACGCGAACACGACCGGGGGCGGGGGCGGTGACCCCGGTGCGCCCAGCGTGGCCAAGCTGCTGTGGGGCGGCTGGCACCGGCGGCTCGGGGAGTTGGCGGTGCAGGTCCGGGGCGCGGTGGCCACGGCCGGGCCGGGGCACTGGGCGCCGGGGACCCCGTACGAACTCGGACTCGACGAGGAGCAGCGGCTGTTCCTGTTCACCCGCGCCGACACCATCTACGGCGGCTCGGACGAGATCCAGCGCAACATCATCGCCGAGCGCGTGCTCGGCCTGCCTAAGGAGTCCAGGTGAGAGGCGTCGTATTCGACGGCAAGCAGGCCCAGGTGGTCGACGATCTGGAGATCCGGGACCCGGGGCCGGGGGAGGTGCTCGTCGCGATAGCGGCGGCCGGTCTGTGTCACAGCGATCTGTCGGTGATCGACGGGACGATCCCGTTCCCGCCGCCGGTGGTGCTCGGGCACGAGGGCGCGGGCGTGGTGGAGGCGGTCGGGTCCGGGGTCACGCACGTGGCGCCCGGCGACCACGTCTCGCTGTCCACGCTCGCCAACTGCGGGGCGTGCGCGGACTGCGACCGCGGCCGGCCGACGATGTGCCGCAAGGCGATCGGGATGCCGGGCCAGCCGTTCTCGCGGGGCGGCAAGCCGCTCTTCCAGTTCGCGTCCAACTCGGCCTTCGCGGAACGGACGATCGTCAAGGCCGTGCAGGCGGTGAAGATCCCCCAGGACATCCCGCTGACCTCGGCCGCCCTGATCGGCTGCGGGGTCCTGACGGGCGTGGGCGCCGTACTGAACCGGGCGAAGGTGGACCGCGGCGAGAGCGTGGTCGTCATCGGCACCGGCGGCATCGGGCTCAACGTGCTCCAGGGCGCCCGGATCGCGGGCGCCACGACCATCGTGGCGATCGACGCGAACCCGGCGAAGGAAGCGGTGGCCCGGCAGTTCGGCGCCACGCACTTCATCGACGCCTCGGCGGTGGCGGACTCCTCGGCGGCCGTCAAGGAGATCCTGCCGACGGGCGCGGACCACGCCTTCGAGTGCGTGGGCAACGTCAAGCTGATCCGGCAGGCGATCGACCTGCTGGACCGGCACGGACAGGCGGTGCTGCTCGGCGTGCCCGGCTTCAAGGAGGAGGCCGCCTTCCAGGTCTCGTCCATGTACCTGGACAAGACGATCATGGGCTGCCGGTACGGATCCTCGCGCCCGCAGCGGGACATCGCGCTCTACGCGGAGCTCTACCGGCAGGGCCGGCTGCTGCTGGACGAGCTGGTCACCGAGGTCTACCCGGTCGAGGACTTCGCCAAGGCCGTGGACGACGCCCACCACGGGCGGGTGGCCCGGGGGGTCCTCACGTTCTGAGTCCCCCAATTCTGTGCCCGACCCCGCTCCCCGGAGCGGGGCCGGGCGCGGGCGTGCACCGATGAGTTTTCCGCGCCGCGCCGGTCCGTACGGGCGAGACCGATTCACGGAAGGCTGGCGCCATGAGGAAACTGATCTACGGCATGAACGTGTCCCTGGACGGCTACATCGCCGCGCCCGGCGACGACATCGGCTGGAGCGTGCCGAGCGACGAGCTGTTCGGGTTCTGGTCCGACCAGTTGCAGGCGATGGACCTGGAGCTGTACGGGCGCAAGCTGTGGCGGACGATGAGCTCCCACTGGCCGACCGCCGACCAGCAGCCGGGCGCCACCCCGGCGGAGATCGAGTTCGCGCGCCGCTGGCGTGACCTGTCGAAGGTGGTGTTCTCCTCGACGATCGACGACACGGTCGAGCCGGTCGCCGCGGTCGACCGGAACACGCGCCTGGTCACCGGCGACGCGGTCGCCGAGATCACCCGGCTCAAGGCCGAGGACGGCGGTCCGATGCACATCGGCGGTGCGACGCTCGCGGGGGCGGCCCTGCGGGCCGGGCTGATCGACGAGTACCTGCTGGCCACCGCCCCGGTCCTGGTGGGCGGCGGCACGCCGTTCTTCACCGCGCTGGACACCTGGGTGAACCTGAACCTGGTGGAGACGCGGGCACTGCCCGGCGGCGTGATCCTGACCAGGTACGAGACGAGGCGCTGAGACCCGGCCGTGGGCGGATGGGCGGGTGCGCGGGTGCGCGGGTGCGTCGGTGCGTGGGCGCGTCAGTCGGTGAAGCGGCCGAAGCGGCCCTTGTGGAAGAGCAGGGGATCGCCCTCGCCGGCCGCGCCCATGGCCTCGACCTTGCCCACCACGATGAGGTGGTCGCCGCCGGTGTGCACGGCGTGGATGCGGCAGTCGATCCAGGCGGGCACCGCGTCGAGCTGCGGGGAGCCCGTGGCGGGGGCCGGGGTGTGGGCGACCCCGGCGAACTTGTCGGCGCCGCTGACGGCGAAGGCCCGGCACAGGTCGCCCTGTTCGGCGCCGAGGATGTTCACGCAGAACACCCCGGTGCGGGCGATGCGGGGCCAGGTGGTCGACGTACGGGCCACCATGAAGGTGACCAGCGGGGGGTCGAGGGAGAGCGAGGCGAAGGACTGGCAGGCGAAGCCGGCCGGAGTGTCCTCGCCCTCGCCGGGCGGTGAGGTGATGATCGTGACCCCGCTGGCGAAGTTCCCCAGTACGGCGCGGAATTCGGCGGGGCTGACGGGCGCGCGCTCGTGTTCGCCGACGGCACGCAGATCGGGGCGGGGCAGTGCTTCGACGGGCTCGGTCCCGGGCTCCGCGGCGGCGGAGGGGAGGGAGCCGACTGACCTGAGGTATCGGACGACGGTGGCCGCCATCCCTGCGTGTCCCATCACATCTCCGATTGAAGCTGACGGTGCGTCAGATGGGAAGGGGAGTGTGGGGTCCACCATGGATCGAACGCGTTCGATCATCGGACGGCCACCTTCGCGGACGTGATGGACGATGCTCGGAGCGCGGCACGGGGGAGCCCCGGGAAGCGGACCGCTCCTACGGCCGGGCGGCCGTGGTCCTCACCGTGCCGGACTGCGCGGAGGCTTCGCTCAGGGGGGAGGTGGCGGGCACGGCGGCGGAACCGGAGCTGTTCGTGCTGATCGGGGACCCGGACGGCGGGGACGTGCGCGTGCTGCGGAAGCGGGCGCGGTAGGCGGTCGGGGCGAGGCCCAGGGAGTGCTGGAAGACCCGCCGCATCGTCTCGGCCGAGCCGAAGCCCGACTGCCCGGCCACCGTGTCCACCGGGTCGTCACCGGCCTCCAGCAGGGCCTGGGCGGCTTCGAGACGGACGGATTCCAGGTACTGCCCCGGCGTCATCCCGGTCTCCGAGCGGAAGAGCCGGGCCAGGTGCCGGGCACTGACCCCCGCGTCCCGGGTGACCTCGTCGAGCGCGCGCCGCGGATCGGCCCCGAGGGCGTCCATGACCGTGCGCAGCACCGGGTGCCCGGCCTCGCGCGGGGTCAGGCGGGCGCTGTACTGGGACTGGCCGCCGGGCCTGGCCATGAAGACGACCAGCTCCCGCGCGACCTCCCGGGCGACGGCGGCCCCGTGGTCCTCCTCGACCAGGGACAGCGCGAGGTCGATGCCGGAGGTCACCCCGGCGGAGGTGACCACGTGCCCGTCCTGGACGAACACCGGATCCGCCTCCACGCGCACCAGTGGGTACGCGGCCGCGAGCTGCGCCGCGAGCCTCCAGTGGGTGACCGCCCGCCGCCCGTCGAGCACCCCGGTCTCCGCCAGGACGAAGGCCCCCGCGCACACGGAGGTGACCCGGCGCGAGCGCCGTACCAGCGCGCCGACCAGGCCCGTCAGCGCCGGATCGGCGACGGCCCGCCGCCAGTCGCTCCGGCCGGGGACGACGAGGGTCCCGAGGCGGGCGGGCAGGGCGCCGGGGCCGCCGTCCGGGCCCCGGTCCGGGCCGCAGTCCGCGCCGATGCGTACGCCCGAGGAGGTGCGGACGTCCGTCCCGTCCGGGGAGACGATCCGGACCTCGTAGCGGGCGCCGTGGAGGTTGGCGGTGGTGAACACCTCGGCGGGGCCCGTGACATCGAGCAGCTGCACGCCGTCGAAGGCGACGATGACCACGGGGTGAGGTGCGGTCCGCCCGGCGGGGCGTGCGGCTGCTTGTCCGGCGGTGCGGGGAGTGTGGGGAGTGCGGGGAGTGCGGGGAGTGCGGGCGGTGCGGGCGGCTACTCGGCCCATGGGGAGTCCAGGATCCGGCGTACGAAGTCCTCGCGCTCGAAACCGGGGACGTGGTGCGCGAGCACGTCGGCCTTGACGTTGCCGAAGGCGGTTCCGGGCCTGGGCGCCACGCCGTCGGCGAAGGCGCGCAGGATGCGTTCCTTGAAGCCGGGGCGCGGGTGCAGGGCGACGACCGCCGCGCGGTCCGCCTCGGCGAGGTCGTGGTAGCCGATGCCGAGCACGTCGTACTCCACGCCGGCCGTCACCAGCGCCACCTCGGGCTCCATGTGCTCCGGGATGCCCGGGGTGGTGTGCAGGGCGATCGCCGTCCACACCCGGCGCACCGGGTCCTCGGGGACGCCGTGGCTCCGCAGGAACCGGCGTGCCTGGTCGGCGCCGTCCACCTCGAAGCGGCGGCCACTGGTGTGGAAGGGCTCGGTGAGGCCGAGGTCGTGGAACATCGCGGCCACGTAGAGCAGTTCGGGATCGGCCTCGATGCCGAGCCGGCGGCCCTGGAGGCGGCCGAAGAAGTACACCCGGCGGGAGTGGTCGTAGAGCAGCTCGCCCAGGCTGTCCCGGACGAGTTCCGTCGCCTCCTTGGCGAGGGGCGAGTCCGGTACGCGGAGGGGGTGGGAGGCCCTTGTCGTCTCTGATGGCATGGATCCGTGGTCCTTTCCTGGTCCTCGGCGGTTCCCCACCAGTGTTCGCGGGCCGTGCGCCCTTCCGCCATGGCCGCCGCGCCATACATCCCACAGATACGGACACGGGTGCGGGGGCGCCGCGGCCGTACGGGTGATTCCACCGTCGTGCGGGGCTGCCCGGGGCGCGGGGTCCGTACGGGCTCGGCATCGTGGCGGGGGGACCGGGGCGCCGCTCGCCCTGGGACCCCGGACCGGCCCGGTAGCAGCGCACGCACTGGAGGAAGCTCATGCTCGGCACCGATTTCCGCAAGGGATCGCCCAACTGGCTCGACCTCGGGAGCCCCGACACCGACGGGGCCGTCTCGTTCTACACCGCCGTCTTCGGCTGGGAGTTCCTCTCCCTGGGTCCCGAGACGGGCGGCTACGGCTTCTTCCAGATCGGCGGCAAGACCGTCGCCGCCCTCGGGCCGCTCACCGAGGAGGGCGCCGCCCCGGCGTGGATGCTGCACTTCAGCACCCCCGACATCGAGGAGACGGCGGCGGCCGTCAGGGCGGGCGGCGGCGTGGTCCGGGCGGAGCCCGGGGACGTCATGGGGGAGGGCCGGCTGGCGCAGTTCACCGACCCGCAGGGCGCGGAGTTCGCGTGCTGGCAGCCGGGGAAGACCGCCGGGCTGGGGCGGACCTCGGAGGTGAACAGCCTGGTCTGGGCGGAGCTGCACGTACCCGACCCGGTCGCGGCCCTCGCGTTCTACGGGGGCCTCTTCGGGTGGCGTTCGGCCGAGATGGAAGCACCCGGGATGACCTACCGGGTGCTGAGCGTCGCCGACGGGGACCAGGAGGACGGGTCCTTCGGCGGGGTCGCCCCGCAGGGCGACGGGGTGGGTGACGAAGTCCCGCGCTGGGTCCCGTACTTCAACGTCGCCGACGTGGACGCGACGGTGGCCGCGGTACGGGGCGGGGGCGGGTCGGTGCTGATGCCCGCCGCGGATGTTCCCGACGTCGGGCGGATGGCGTGGACGGCGGATCCGACGGGAGCGGTGTTCGCGCTGCTCACGCCGGATCCGCGGATGTAGGGCGCGCCGCTCAGCGGCCGAGGTATTTCGGGGTGCGGCGCTCCACGAAGCTCGCGACGCCCTCGTTCGCGTCGGCGGTGCCCATGTTTAGCTCCTGGGCGGTGGCCTCGGCGGCGAGTGCGGTCGCCCGGTCGCTGTCCAGGGAGGCGTTGACCAGCTGCTTGGTCAGGGCCAGGGCGCGGGTCGGGCCCTGGGCGAGGCGCTCCGCCCACTCCCTGGCGGTGTCCGCGAGGGCCTCGGCGGGGACCACCTTGTTGACGAGCCCGAGCCGCTCCGCCTCGGCGGCGGGGACGGCGTCTCCGAAGAACATCAGCTCCTTCGCCTTCTGCGGGCCGAGGAGGCGGGGGAGGAGGTACGCGCCGCCGCCGTCGGGGACCAGGCCGCGGCGGACGAACACCTCGATGAAACGGGCCGGTTCGGCGGCGATGACGAGGTCGCAGGCGAGCGCGAGGTGGGCGCCTATGCCGGCTGCGGTGCCGTTCACGGCGGCGATGACCGGCTTCTCGCAGTCGAGCACGGCGGTGATCAGGCGCTGTGCGCCGAGCCGGATCATGCGGGCCACGTCGCCGACGACGCGCTCTGTGGGGGTGGGGGTGGCGGGGGCGGGGGCTCCGCGGAGGTCGGCGCCCGCGCAGAAGCCCTTGCCGGTGGCGGTGATGACGACGGCGCGGACGTCGGGGTCGGCGGAGGCTTGGGCGAGCAGCGCGATGACGCGCTCGCGCTGGTCCCAGGTGACGGCGTTCATGGCCTCCGGCCGGTTGAGGGTGATCCAGCAGACGCCGCTCTCTTGGCGGTGGAGGACTTCGTCCATGGTGACTCCTGCTCGTGGGTAGGTGGGTGGGTGCGGCGGCGTCCGTCGGTCGCCTCAAACGCCGGCGGGGCTGGGGGTGGCCTGGGCGCTGGGCTGGGCTGGCTGCGGGTGGGGGCCGGTGCCGGGGGCGAGGTGGGGTGTCGGCCTGGACTGCATGATTTAGGCGCCCTGCCCCCTACTTTTGACAGTTGTGGCTTTCCTGTGCGCCACAAATCACGCTTTACGTCCCGGCCAACACCCCACCCCGCCCCCGTCCCCGGCCCGGCACGCCGCAGCCTCCGACCCTGGGGGTCTTTGAGTTCCGGCCGGGCGGGCCAACCCTGGCCGGGAGGGCTATCGACCCCGGCTGGGAGGGTTCCGGCCTGGCCCGGGCGACGGCCCGTTCCGGGCTGGGTGCCCCTGTCCCTGGCTGGGGTGTGGTTTTTCAGCCGTCCGGCGTTTGAGGACCGGGGTCTGGGGCGGAGCCCCAGGTCTTTGGGGTCCGGGCGCAGCCCGGGGCCCTTCCCGCCCGGCCGGGTCGGCCCGGGTGCCTCCTTCAGCCTCGCCGGCGTTTGAGGCGCGGGTCCGGGCAGCGCCCGGGGAACGGTGGAAGGGTGGGTAGGGGACTTCGCCCCGCAGGGCCCACCCAGCCGCACACGGCATGCGGGCCCCGCGCCGGGCGGCGGTGGCCCCGGCCTGCCGCCGCCGGACGGAGTCCGCGACAGGGGGCGGCCGGCTCAGTGGCAGATGGCGAGGGCGTCCAGGGCCACCGCCCCCTGGCCTCGGGGGAGGACCATCAGCGGGTTGATGTCCAGCTCCGACAGCTCGTCGCCCAGTTCCAGCGCCATCCGCTGGACCCGGAGGATGACCTCCACCAGCGCGTCGACGTCGGCGGGCGGCGCCCCCCGTACGCCCTCCAGCAGCGCGTGCCCCCGCAGTTCCCCGAGCATCGCCCGCGCCTGGTCCTCGCCGAAGGGGGGTACCCGTACGGCCACGTCGTGCAGGACCTCCACCAGGACTCCGCCCAGTCCCACCGTCACGGTCGGGCCGAAGAGGTCGTCCTGGGTGACGCCGACGACCATCTCGACGCCGCGTTCCACCATCTGGCAGACGAGGATGCCGTCCAGCGGGACGTTCTCGTAGCGGGCGATGTCCGTCAGTTCGCGGTAGGCGTCGCGGATCTGGCTCGCCGAGGTGAGGCCGATCTTGACCAGGCCCAGTTCGGTCTTGTGGGCGAGCTGGGGGCCCGAGGCCTTCATGACGACGGGGTATCCGACGAGTCCGGCCGCTCGTACGGCTGCTGCGGCGCTGGTCACCAGTTGTTCGCGGGGCACGCGGATCCCGTAGGCGCGCAGGAGCTGCTTCGCCGCGTGTTCGCTGAGCTGCTGGCCGGGGCGCATGAGGGCCTGGGCCTTGCGGAAGGAGGGGGAGGTGGTGCGGGGGGCGTCCTCGAAGGGGGAGCGGTAGGCGGCGGTGAAGCGGTGGTGGCCCAGGTAGGCGCGGACGGCGGTGATGCAGTTGCCGAAGGTGCGGAAGGTCGCGACCCGGGAGGAGCCGAGGAGGGTGGTGCGGTAGGCCTCCTCCGTGCCGACGGGGGAGCCCCAGATCACGCAGATCAGCTTGTCGGTCTGTTCGGCCGCGTCGACCAGGTCCTGGGCCAGTTTGTCGCTCATCGGGGGGAAGGGGCCGGTGATCGGACAGATCAGGACGCCTACGGAGGGGTCCGCGAGGATCGCGTCGATGATTTTGCGGCCGCGCCAGTCGCCGACCGGGTGGCCGCCGTTGTCCACGGGGTTGGAGACTCCCAGGTAGGGGGGAATCCACTGGTGCAGTTCGTCCTGCTTGGCCTGGGAGAGGGTGGGGATGCTGAGGCCCGCCTCGGTGGCCAGGTCGGAGAAGTGGGCGCCGGTGCCGCCGGAGATGGAGTAGACGACCACGCCGTCGGCCAGTGGCTTGCGGGCCCGGGCCAGGAGGGCGGCGGTGTCCTGGAGTTCGTCGAGGCCGTCGACGCGGATGACGCCGAACTGCCGCATGGCGGCGTCGACGACGGTGTCCGCTCCGGTCAGCTTCCCGGTGTGGGAGGCGGCCATGCGGGCGCCGGTCTCGGTGCGGCCGACCTTGACGGCGACGACGGGGACGCCGTTGCGGGCGGCCCGGTCGGCGGCCAGGAGGAACTGGCGGCCGTCCTTGAGCCCTTCCACGTAGCAGGCGATGGCCCCGACCTCGGGCTGCTCGGCGAAGTAGGAGATGAAGTCGGAGGTTTCGAGGTCGGCCTCGTTGCCGGTGGGCGCCCAGTGGGAGAGGCGGATGCCGAGCTCCTGGAGGGTGTAGACCGGGCGGCCCTGGTGGCCGGACTGGGTGATGAGGGCGATGGCCGGGCCGTCGAGGTCGTCGCGGAACTTCTCGAAGGCGTTGAGGTTCGTGTTGGGGCCGAGGAGGCGCAGGCCGGAGCGCTGTACGGCGGCGCCCAGGCGGGCCTGGGCGGCGGCGCCCTCGTCGCCGGTCTCCGCGAAGCCGGAGGCGAAGGCCACGGCGAACTTGACCTTGGCTTCCGCCAGTTGCTCCACGACGGGGAGCGGATCGGCGACGAGGAGGACCGCGAGGTCCACCTGTTCGGGCAGATCGGCCACGGAGGCGTGGCACGGCAGCCCGAAGACCGTGGCCCGGGTGGGGTGCACGGGGTGGAGCCGGGCACCGACGCGTTCCGCCCAGGCGATGAGCTGGCGGGTGATGCCGGTGTTCGGTCTGCCGTCGGCGTCCGAGGCGCCGATGACCGCCACGGACTCGGGCCGGAAGAACCGGTCCAGGTCGGGAGCGTCGGCGTGCAGGGGCCGACCGCTGACGTCCAGCGCGACCGTGTCCTCGGCGGACGGAGCCGCTGTGGAGTGGACGGCCGTCCTGGGGGTCTCCCCGCAGGCCTCGACACGTGCGCGGAAGTCGGTGGTGAGGGTGCCGTGAGTAGATCCAAGCATCGTTCCGCCCGCTCCTGCTCGATGAACCTCGACGAATCTCAATAACTGACGCGTAGTCAGATTACTGAACTGACGTGCCGTCAGGAACAGGGATGCACAGGAAAGCTGGTGGAGGTGATGTGTGGAACGCCCGCCGGCCGGTTCCGGGGTGCGGTGTGCCGGGCCGCCCGGGGGCGTTCAGGGAACGGTCTCAGATGGCCGCGGGCCCGGTCCAGACCACTATTCGGCCGAGGTCAGCGGGCCGAGGGCCGCCGCCGGCCCCCGGTGCTCACCACTCGCGGGGGGCGATGAGTGCCTCTATGTCCGCGTCCGGGAACCCGTACGCGGAAGCCACGAAGGCGAAGTCCTCGGCGATCTCCTCGCGCGCCACGGTCTCGATCTGGCTCCCCGCGGCCTCGAACTCCGCCTCCAGCAGGTTGAACTCCTCGGTCGCGGCCCCCGTCAGCGCGTACAGCGCGGTGAGGTCCGCGGGCGGCTCTTCCTCGATGCGCGCGCACAGGCGCCGCAGGATGTCCCGGCCCTTGTCGAGGACGTGGTCGGGGTAGTAGGCGTCCGCGTAGAGCGGCTTGAGGAAGGTGCGGGCTGCTGCCCGGGCGTTCGTGAGCGGCACGGTGATCCCCCATGGTCGGGTGCTGGGTCGATGTGCCGATGGTGCACCGGGCCACTGACAACGGGCCGGATGCCGGGGGTGGGGGCTGTCGGGTGCGGGTGCGGGTGCGGGTGCCGGTGTGGGTGACGGGTGTGGGGCGTGTGGGCTACGCGCCGGTCGTGCGGGCGATGCGTTTGGCGATCTTCTCGGCGTCCAGGGCCAGTTCGCGGAGGTTTCCGCTGATCGGGTTGGTGAAGCCGGTGAAGTACAGGCCCGGGGCGCTGGGCGGGGTCTTCGCGCCGTGGACGCGGGGGCGGCCCCGGTCGTCCAGTACGCCGAGTCCGCCCACCAGGCCCTCCAGGGCGCGGCGGTAGCCGGTGGCCGCGATGACGGCGTCCGGGGTGATCCGGGAGCCGTCCGCGAGGACCACCTCGGCCCCGTCGAAGGACTCGACGGCGGCCACGGGCTCCACCCGGCCCGTGCGGACCGCGTCGATCAGGCCGACGTCCTGGATCGGGATGGCCCCCTGCCTGACCCTGCTGTACAGGCCGGTGGCGGGGCGCGGGAGTCCGTACGCGGACAGGTCCGGGACCGAGACCCTGCCGACGATCGCGCCGAGCCGGTCGACCAGCCGGACGGGGAGCCGCCGGACCAGGATGCCGGTCCGCTGGGAGGGCCATCCCGCGGTGGAGCGGCGCAGGATGTGCGGGGCCGTGCGCACCGCGAGCCGGACCCGGGAGGCGCCGCCTTCGGCGAGGTCGACGGCTATCTCGGCGCCCGTGTTGCCGACGCCGACGACGAGGACGTCCTGGCCGGCGTAGGGGGCGGGGTTGCGGTACTCGGCGGCGTGCGCGAGGGGGCCCTCGTAGGTGCCCCGGCCGGGCCAGTCGGGGACGAAGGGGGTGTGGTTGAAGCCCGTCGCGACCACGACCGCGCGGGCCGCCATGACGCGGCCGCCGGTGGCGTGCAGGGTCCACCCGGGGGCGGTGTGGTGGGGGTCCGTACTCGGCTCGAGGCGTGTCACCTCGATGCCGGTGGCGATCTCCAGCTCGTGGAACTCGGCGTACTTCTCGAGGTACCGCACCACGTTCTCGCGCGCCACCCAGCGTCCGAAGCGGCGCGGTATGGCCAGGCCCGGCAGGGCGGAGAGGCGGCGCGTGGTGTGCAGGTGGAGGCGGTCGTAGTGCCTCCGCCAGGAGGCGCCGACCGACTCCGACTTCTCCACGACCACCGCACGGACCCCGCGTGCGCGCAGCGCGGCGGCGACGGCGAGGCCGCCGGGGCCGGCGCCGATCACGTAGACCGGGCGGGGCTGGGTGGACAGGTCGAGTGCTGCGGGGACTGCGGGCATGAGGTGTGAGCGTATCGCCGTACGGGGCCGGTGGGTCTCGGACGAGGAGGGAATCGGTTGCGGATCGATCACGGGGAGTGGCGGGGCGGTGCGGGTGGGGCGATGGCGAGGGGGCGCCGGGCGCCGGGCGTTGGGCTCTTCGGGCCGCCGGCCCTCGGGAGTGAGCATGCGTGCATGAGCGGGACGTGCGGGACGGGGGCTTGTGGGATGGGGCGGGATCCGCTGAACTGACGGTACGTCAGGTAGGTGGTGGGTGTGCCCGGAGGAGTGGTGTCGTGAGTACTGGAGCCGGTACGGCTGCGCGGTTCGACCTGCCGGAGATCGACGATTTCACGCGGCCCTACTGGGACGCGGCGGCGCAGGGCCGGCTGCTGCTGCGCCGCTGCGGGGACTGCGGGAAGGCCCACCACTACCCGCGGGAGTTCTGCCCGGCCTGCTGGGCGGGGGAGGACCGCGTGACGTGGGAGACGGCGAGCGGGCGGGCCGCGCTGTACACCTGGTCGGTGATCCACCGGAACGACCTGCCGCCCTTCGGGGAGCGGGTGCCGTACGTGGCGGCGGTGGTGGACCTCGAGGAGGGCCCGCGCATGATGACCGAGGTCGTGGGCGCGGAAGGGCCGCGGCTGCGCGTGGGCATGGCCCTGGAGGTCACCTTCCGCGAGGCGGCGGAGGGCATCTGGGTCGCGGTCTTCACTCCGGCGGAACCCCCGGCCTGACACTCGCCAGGCCCCCGCCGACGGAGCCGGACCGGACCGTACCGGCCCACTGAACGATCTCCGTCCGGTCCTCCGTACGAGCCCGCGGCCTCAGGGCCACAGGAGGTGGCGGGTCCAGGGGGCGGAGGGCGTGGGGGAAGAGGGCGTACGGGTGTAGCGCAGGCGGGTGTGGAGGCGGGCCGCGTCGCCCTGGAAGAACTCGATCTCCGTGGGGGCGAGGACGTACCGGGTCCAGGTCGGCGCCGGGGCGTCCGGCTCCGCGCCGGCCCGGTCCCAGGACCGCGCCGCCGCTGCGGCCAACTCCTCCCGGGAGTCCAGCACCTCGCTCTGCCGCCCCGTCAGCGCCGCCGCCAGCGCCCCGCGCGTACGGGCGGCCAGGTCGGCCCGGCTCTCCGCCGCGTCGCAGGCGGTGACCCGTCCCCGGAAGCGGATCTGGCGGGCCACCGCCGGCCAGTAGAAGCCCAGCGCGGCCGCCGGCTGCCCGGCCAGTTGCCGGCCCTTGGTGCTGGTGGAGTGCGAGGCGAAGTGCAGGCCGCGCTCGTCGGCGTCGTGCAGCATGAGCGTCCGTACGTCGGGCCGCCCCTGCGCGTCCACCGTCGCCAGGCTCATCGTGTGCGGCTCGGGCTGCCCCGCCTTGGCGGCGTGCGTGAACCACTCCCGGAACAGTTCGAGCGGATCGGCCGGCGCGGTGGCCGTGTCGAAGGAGGGCAGCGGGCCGTCCCAGACGCGCAGGGAGTGCAGGGTGGCGTGGAAATCGCTCAGGTCGCTCGTCATGCCCCCATCGAACACCACGCGGCTTGGCCGTCACTGCGGGAAAAGCCGAACGGGGGCGCCCCGCCCGACCGGTGGGGTCGGGCGGAGCGCCCCCGTGGAACGTCCGCGTGCTCCGGCAGGACGTCAGGGCGTCACGACATCAGTCGAGGACGTCCGGGATGGGCTCGGTGGCGCTGCGCTGCAGCGAGGACGTGGCGGCCGGTCCGGCCGCCCAGTCGATCAGCTTGATCGCGTCCGGGTAGCGCTCCTCGTCCTTCAGCAGGACGCCGATGACCGTCTTGCCGTTGCGGGTCGCGGCGAAGACGATGCACTTGCCGGCGGCCGTACCGGTGCCGGTCTTGACGCCGATGGCGCCCGGGATCGCGTAGCCGCCGGGACGGGGCTGGATCAGCAGGTTGGTGTTCTTCCACGTGGCGACGGTGGACGTGCCGCCGCTGCTGTACGCGGTGGTCTTCACGATGGCCTTGAACTGCGTGTAGCGCATCGCGGTGCGGGTGAGCTTCGCGAGGTCGCGCGCGGTGATGTAGTTGTTGCCGCGCGAGATGCCGTCGAAGGTGTCGTAGTGGGTGTTGGTCATCCCAAGGTCTTTCGCCTTGGTGTTCATCTTCGAGATGAAGCTCTGGACGCGTGCCGCCCGCGTCGAGCCCTGTCCGAAGGTGTCGGCGAGCGCGTAGGCGGCGTCGCAGCCCGAGGGCAGCATCATCGCGTACAGCAGCTGGCGGACGGTGGGGGTGGCGCCGGCCTTCAGGTAGGCCGTGCTCGCGCCCTCGCGGGCGACGTAGTTCAGGTGCTCCTGCTGGATCGTGACCTTCTTGTCGAGGTCGAGGCTCGACCGGGTGAGGACGACCAGCGCCGTCATGATCTTCGTGGTGCTGGCCCCCTCACGCCTGGTGTCGCCGCCCTTGCTGGTGAGCGTGGCGCCCGTGGAGGCGTCCAGCACGAAGGCGGAGGCGGCGGTGGTGGGCGGCGCGGAGGCGGCCTGGGACGGCGAGGCGACCGTCAGGAGCGCGCCGGTGGCGACGGTGACGGCGAGAGCGGCGCGCGAACGCCGCAGCAGGTTCGATATCAAGTCAGTTCCCGTGATGGCTGGAGATTCCCCGAAGGGGCCGCGGACACCTGGGTGCCGGCCCCTCCGGGAGCTTACGCAGCCGGACGGGAAAGGAGATCGGCCGCGTCCGGGATTGATGGTGCCGGAGGTGCGCAACGGCCCTCCGCGGCGGGGGTGATGGGTCCCCGTGGGGGTTTCGCGGCGTTTGCCTACGTGGTCCGCGAGCCCGTGCCCGCCTCGCTGCGGGGGATGACGAACGGGGGCGCCCCGCCCGGCCGCGGTGGCCGGGCGGAGCGCCCCCGCGGATGTCACGGCATCGGGGCGTCAGGCGTCACTGCATCAGTCGAGGACGTCCGGGACGTGCTCGGGGACGGCGCGCTTGGTGGTGGCGCCGGCGGCCGGGCCGAGGGCCCAGTCGGTGAGCTTGATCGCGTCCGGGTAGCGGTCGTCGGACTTCAGCAGGACACCGATGATCGTCTTGCCGTTGCGGGTCACGGAGAAGACGAGGCACTGGCCCGCCTTCGTTCCGCTGCCCGTCTTGACGCCGATGGCGCCGGGGGTCTGGTAGACGTGTCCGGGCTTGATCAGCAGGTTGGTGTTCGTCCACGTGGCGTCCGTGGAGGTGCCGTCGCTGCTGTAGGAGGTGGTCTTCACGACCGACTTGAAGGTGGTGCCCTTCATCGCCGCGCGGGTGAGCTTCGCGAGGTCGCGGGCGGTGGACTGGCCCTTCCCCGCGGGGGAGATGCCGTCGAAGCTGTCGTAGGTGGTGTTGGCCATGCCGAGGGTCTTCGCCTTGGCGTTCATCTTCGCGATGAAGTCCGCGACGCGGGCCGCCCTGGTCGTGCCCGAGCCGAAGGTGTCGGCGAGCGCGTAGGCGGCGTCGCAGCCCGAGGGCAGCATCAGCGCGTACAGCAGCCGGCGGACGGTCGGAGTGGCGCCGGCCTTCAGGTGGGCCGAGCTCCCGCCCTCCCGGTAGACGTAGTCCAGGTACTCCTGCTGGACCGTGACCCGCTTGTTCAGGTCGAGGCCCGGCGTGGTGAGGACCACGTAGGCCGTCATGATCTTCGTGGTGCTGGCGATCTCACGCTTGGTGTCGCCCAGCTTGCTGGAGAGGGTGGCGCCCGTGGTGCCGTCCATCAGGAAGGCCGAGGCGGCCAGCGTCGGCGGCCCGGAGACGGCCTGGGCCGGCGAGGCGACCGTCAGGAGCGCGCCGGTGGCGACGGTGATGGCGAGAGCGGCGCGAGAACGCCGCAGCAGGTTCGATATCAATTCAGTTCCCCGTGGTGGCTGGAAGTTCCCCGTGAGGGCCGTGGGCACCGAGGTGCCCGGCCCGTCCGGGAGCTTACGCAGCCCCTCCGACAGGACGATCAGTCGCGTCCCAGGATCACGGTCCCCGACGAACAGAACCAGCCGCCCGTGCCCGAGGCGACGGCCACCTGTGGGAGGGTTCCGCCGCGTTTGCGCACCTGGCCCTCGCCCGCCTCGCCGCGGAGCTGGCGTACCGCCTCGACGAGGAGGAACAGGCCGCGCATGCCCGGATGGCAGGCGGAGAGTCCGCCGCCGTCCGTATTGACCGGGAATTCGCCGTCCCGCAGGAGGCGGCCCTTCTCCACGAACGCGCCGCCCTCGCCCTTCGCGCAGAAGCCGAGGTCCTCCAGGGTGACGAGCGTCATATAGGTGAAGGCGTCGTAGATTTCGGCCAGATCCACGTCCGCCGGGGTGAGCCCGGCGCGGGCGAACGCCCGGCGGCCCGAGACGGCCGCCGGGGAGACGGTGAAGTCCTCCCACTCCGACATGGTGGTGTGCGAGACGGAGGTGCCGGAGCCGAGGATCCAGACGGGCTCCTTGGCCGTGTCCGGTACGTAGTCCTCCGCGGCCAGCAGGACCGCGCAGCCGCCGTCCGAGCGGATGCAGCAGTTCAGCTTCGTGAAGGGGTCCGCGATCATTCCGGAGGACAGGACGTCGTCGACGGTGATGGGGTCGCGGAACATCGCGTCCGGGTTGGTGGCGGCGTTCGCCCGCGCCTGGACGGCGACTTCGGCGAGCTGCTCCAGCGTCGTGCCGTACTCGTGCATGTGGCGGCGCGCGGCCATCGCGTACTTGGAGACGAGCGTGTGCCCGTACGGGACCTCGAACTGCAGCGGTCCCCCCGCCCCGAAGGAGAGGTTCGAGGTCCGGCGGCGGGCCTTGATGTCGGCGCGCGCGGTGGATCCGTAGACGAGGAGGACCGCGTTGGCGTGGCCGGCCGCGATGGCGTCGGCGGCGTGGGCGGCCATGACCTCCCAGGTGGAGCCGCCGACCGAGGTGGAGTCGACCCAGGTGGGGCGCAGGCCCAGGTACTCGGCGACCTCCACGGGCGCCAGGATCCCGAGGCCGGCCGAGGCGAAGCCGTCGATCACCGAGCGGTCCAGGCCGGAGTCGGCCAGGGCCCGGCGGGCGGCCTGTGCGTGCAGGGCGTACGGGGTGGGTCCGTCCACCCGGCCGCAGTCCGAGAGGGCGACGCCGACGACGGCGACCCGGCGGGGCCGGGCCCGGGGGCCGGCGGTGTCGGCGTCGTCGGTGGCGGAGGCGGAGAGGGGTCCAGGCGTGGCAGGCATGGAGCGACGGTACAACTGACGTACCGTCAGATGCTAGGGGGTCCCGACGGGTTGAGCGGGGCGGTGGTTCCTCCTAGGCTGCCCGCGTGATGGAGGCCGCCGATGTGCTGTCCGTGCTGGCGCTGCTGCGCCGGGCGGGGGCGGACGTCTGGGTCGGTGGCGGGTGGGGGATCGACGCGCTCCTCGGGCGCCGGACCCGGGAGCACCGCGATCTGGACCTGATGCACCGGCGGGAACAGGAGCCCGCCCTGGTGGCGGCCCTCGTGGAGGCGGGCTTCGCGCAGACCCTCGACTGGCGGCCCGTGCGGTTCGTCGTCGCGCACGGCGACGGCCGGGAGATCGACCTGCACCCGCTGGTCTTCGCGGACGACGGCTCGGCGGTCCAGGCCTCACTGGAGCCGGAGCGCCCCTTCCGCTACCCCGCCTCGTCCTTCGTGACGGGCCGCATCGGGGGGAGCGCCGTCCCGTGTCTGTCCGCCGAGCAGCAGGTCCACTTCCATCAGGGCTACGAGCCCACCGACCGCGACCGCCAGGACATGGCGCAGCTGCGCCGGGCCTTCGGGATCGCCACCCACTTCTGAGGCGCGGGGCGGCGCCCCTGTGACGCCTTGCGCGGCGCCGCCCCGGCGATCGGCTTCGGGGCGGTCCTCCCCCTGTGCTTATGGCGCCGCTCGCCCTAACATGACGGCCCGTCAGATACGGGGAGGAGCCCGACGATGGATGCCGCCTTCACCGCGGAGCAGGACGAGATACGGCGTACCCTGCGCGAGATCCTGGGCAAACGCTGCGGCCCGGACGAGGTCAAGGCCGCCGTCCGCACCGACGCCGGATACGACGCCGAGCTGTGGCAGCGGCTCGCCCGGCAGCTCGGGCTGCCCGGCACGGCCGTGGCCGAGGAGTACGGGGGCGCCGGCTGCACCTCCGCCGACCTGGTCCTGGCCTGCGAGGAGACCGGGCGGGTGCTGCTGCCCTCGCCCCTGCTGGCCACCGCCGTGCTCGCCGTACCGCTGGTCACCGCCCTGGGGACCGCCGCCCAGCGCTCCGCCCTGCTCCCGCCGCTCGCGGCGGGCGGGCTCACCGCCGCGCTCGCCGTGCCCGGCCCCGCCCTGGCCACCGCCCTCGCGCTGACCGGGGACAACGCCCCGGGCGACTGGGCCGGCGGCGGCCGCGCCGGCGGGGTGCAGGCCCGCGCCGTGGACGGCGGCTGGCGGCTGTACGGGGAGGTGGCCCAGGTGCTCGACGGCCACAGCGCCTCGCTGCTGCTGGTCGCCGCGCACACGGGCGGCTTCGCCCGCAGCCGTACCCTGCTGTTCCTCGTACGGGAGGACGCGCCCGGCCTGGTACGGGCCCGGCAGGCCACCCTGGACGAGACCCGCCCGCAGGGCCGCGTCCAGCTCCGCGACGTCGAAGCCGAACTCCTCGGCGGCGAAGAGGCCGACGTGGCCGGAGCGCTCGCCGCCACCGGACGCGGAGCCGCCGCCGTCCTGGCCGCCGAGGCGGTCGGCGCGGCCGGGCAGGCGCTCGCCCGCACCGTGGAGTACGTACAGCAGCGCGAGCAGTTCGGCCGGGCCATCGGCTCGTTCCAGGCGGTCAAACACCGCCTCGCCGACCTCTACGTGCAGGTCCAGGCGGCCCGCTCCGCCGCCTACTACGCCGCCTGGGACCCGGAACAGGGCGCACTCGCCCTGGCCCAGGCCCTCGAAGCGCTGCGGATCACCGCCGGCGAGGCCATCCAGCTGCACGGCGGCATCGGCTTCACCTGGGAGCACGACGCGCACCTGTACTTCAAGCGGGCGGCCGCCGACGAACTGCTCTTCGGCCCCGTCCACCGGCTGCGCGCCCACGCCGCGGAAGCCGCCGGGCTGTTCGCCCCCGCGGCCCCCGCATCCGTGCGCGGAGCAGCACCAGCCCCCGCCCCCGCCCCACGGAACGAGAAGGTGGCCGTCTGATGGCGCCCGGAGTCAAGCTGATGCAGAAGGTCTCCTCGACCATGCTGTTCGCCAGGATCGCACCGCACTTCATCCCCGCCATGGACAAGGCGGTGCACAGGCTGACCCGCGGCAAGGTCATCCTCAGCGCCCAGATGCTCCCCGGCGTGATCCTCACCGCCAGGGGAGCCAAGACCGGCGAACCGCGCACCACCCCGCTCGCGTGCATGCCGGAGCAGGACGGGGCGAGCTGGATCCTGATCGGCTCGAACTTCGGCCGCCCCGGACACCCGGCATGGACCGGGAACCTGCTCAAGAACCCTGACGCGGAAGTGAGTTGGAAAGGTCAGGACATCGCCGTACGCGCCCGCCTGCTGGCGGGGGAGGAACGCGCGGCGGCGTGGCAGGCGGTGCTGAAGTTCTGGCCGCCTTACGCGGCGTACCAGGCGCGCATCGAGCGCGAGATCCGGTTGTTCCGCCTGGAGCGTCGCTGATCGCGGCGGAAGGCCCGTAGGGGCGGCGGACCCGGTGCGGGTCCGCCGCCTACTTCGTGGGCTTCTTGCCCGTGATGCCCAGGTGGACCAGGAGGGCCAGGTTCGGCTTGAGTTCCGCCTGCTTGACGCCCCAGGTCTGGAACCCCTTCTGGTGCGAGGCGACCGCCGCGAGCATGGCGACCAGCGAGCCGGCCATCGCCGCCGGACTCACGTCCTTGTCGACCTTGCCCTTGGCCTGGAGCTCCTTCATCGACTCCGTCAGGGAGTTGGTGACGGAGTTGAGGATCTTCATGCGGATCTTGTAGAACCGCTTGTCGCCCTCGGCCGCACCGAGGTCGACGACCCGCAGGATCGCGTCGTTGCGCCGCCAGAACTCCAGGAAGCCGTCGACGAGTTCCTCGGCCGCCGCCCAGCCCGCCTTGCCGACCCACGCGCGCCCCTCGACCAGTGAGGTCAACTGGGCGCCCTCGTTGGCCATGCGCTCCGCGATCTCCAGGACGGCGCCCTCGACGTCCGGGAAGTACTGGTAGAAGGTCGCGGGGGAGGTACCGGCCTTGCGGGCGACGTCGATCACTTTGACGTCGCGGTACGGCGAGGAGCTGAGCATCTCGCTGAGGCAGTCGAGCAGCTTCTGCCTCGTCGCCTGACCGCGCCGGCCGGCAACGCGGCCGTCGACGGTGCGTACTTGTCCTGTCATGCCGTCAGCTTACCGAGGGGTGATCGGCGCGCGATTCGGCCGCCTGCAAATGGGGTGACGGGACGCCTGGCCTGGGCGTACGCCCGTCCCGGCCCCCCGGTGCGATGGATTCCGGCCGGTCGGTCGCCCCGGGCGCGCCGTCCGTCCGCGGGCCTTGTCCCCCGAATAGTCTTATCAACAGGCTGTGGACAAGTTTTCGGGCACATCATGATCCGGAGGACATGACTGGGCGAACGAGGCAGAACGTGCGCGGAGGGTCCACACCCTTGCACACCCCCGCACAACGGAAGGAACCGGGCTCATGGCCGCATTCGCGGAAGGCTCACCCTGCTGGGTCGACGCCTCCCTGCCGGACGTGGAAGCCGGCAAGCGCTTCTACGGTGAGCTCTTCGGGTGGACCTTCGCCGACAGCGCGGGAGCCGAGTACGGCCACTACACCCAGGCCTACAGCCGCGGCCGCAACGTCGCCGCGCTCGCGCCCAAGCCCGACGGCCGCATGCCGACCGTCTGGGGGGTCTACCTCTACACCACCGACGCCTACGCCTGCGCCCAGCGCATCCGCGCCGCCGGCGGCCAGATGGTGATGGACCCGATGCCGGTCGGCCCGTACGGGACCGCCGCGATGGCCGCCGACCCCGGCGGGGCCGTCTTCGGGCTGTGGCAGCCCGGCACCCACCACGGCTTCGACGCCCAGAACGAGCCCTACACGTACTGCTGGTCCGAGGTGTACACCCGGGCCCGCGACGCCGTGGACGTCTTCTACGCCAAGGTCTTCGGCTACGTCCCCGAGGACCAGAACGACGAGGCGTCGGGCATCGAGTACCGCGTCTGGTCCCCGCCCGGCAGGGCGCCCGGCTCGGAGACCGCCGTCCTGGGGCGCAGCCTGATCACCGACGCCTTCCCGGAGATCATGCCCGCGCACTACCTCGCGTACTTCGCCGTCCCGGACTGCGACCAGTCCGTCGCGATGGTGCAGCGCCTGGGCGGCCGGGTCACGGCCGACCCCTTCGACACCCCGTACGGGCGCATCGCGGTGGTCGCGGACAACCAGGGCGCGGTCTTCGGGCTGCTCTCGGAGCCGCGGACGAGGACGGGCGGCTAGCGCCTCGCCGCTACGGCTTCACGGTGACCTCGTCGTGGCGGCTCTCGGCGTCGAAGTGCTTGCCGTCCGCGTCGCGGTAGCGGGCGATCCAGGTGCCGCTGCCGTCCGCGGTGAAGGCGTGGCTGAAGGTGCCGTCCCCGTCGGTCCGCGAGTGGCCCTGGTAGACGTACTCCTGGCTGCCGGCGGGCTGGAAGTAGAACAGCACGAGCTGCCCGCCGTAGGCCTTCGCCGGGGTTCCGTGCCGCAGGGTGCCCTTGACGGAGAAGGTCTCGCCCTTGCGCGGCGGCTCCGGCGTCACGTTGAACTTCGTGAACTCCGTCGCCGTGCGGGTCAGCCGCACGGGCTCGGTGACGGAGCCCTGCATGCGGGCCGCGGCGGCGTAGCGCAGCCGCCAGTAGCCGTCCGCCTCGCCCGGCACGGTCCGGTCGAAGCGGGCGGTGCCGAGGTCCACGGTGAAGACGGTGCGCGTCTTCCAGTCCGTCCTGCCGTCGGCCGAGTACTGGACCTCGACCAGGGTGGGGGCCGGGCTGAGGGGCTTGTGGGCGAGGCCTCCGGTGAAGGTCACGCCGGCGGAGCCGATCGTGGTCCGGACATCGGTGAAGTAGCCGACCTCGACGACCTCGACGTCCGTACTGACGCTGACGTACCGCAGCCACGGGGAGCGGCCGCCCGCCCAGGTGGTCCGCACCGGGCCGCGGCGGACCGTCGTCAGCTGCCGCTCGAACCGGCCGTCCGCCGTGGTCCTCGGCTCACCGGTGAGGTCCGCGAGCATCGGCGTGCCCTCGGGGACGGGCTTGCGCGTGCCGTCCGCGGCGGTCCTGAAGGCCTGGCCGGTGATCGTGGTGGTGGATCCGTACCGGGCCTTGATCTTCCGGGACCCGGGGTCGAGGACGATCTCGGCCTTCTGGCGGACCGCGCGCGCGGTCTCGCTGCCGCTCCCGGGGCTCAGGTCCGGGGTCTCCAGTACGTCGACGCGCACATCGGTGTGGTCCTCCGTACCCCGGAAGGTGAACGGGGACGACACGTGGCCCCGCGCGTCCGTGGTCGCCTCCTGCGAGGTGCGGTCGCCGGAGAGGCGGACCCTGGCGTTCCTCAGCGGGGCGCTCGCACCGGTCCGCGGGTCGAGGGTGGTCACGTCCGCCGACACGGTGGTCCCGAGGTGGTCGAGGGAGACCCCGTCCGCCGCGTCGACCTCGCCGACCACCGAGCGCAGCCGGTAGTCGAAGTCCCCGCAGACGACGGGCTCGGCGTCGGGGCCGAGTTCGAGGGTGTACACCCCGAGGGCGGCCAGCTTGAGCGGTTCCGAGACCAGCTGGAAGTCGGGGAAGACGCCCTCCGGGTCGGTCACCTTGCGGAACGTGCCGACGGAGGCGGTGCGCAGCCCCGTCCCCTTGTCCCGCAGGTGGACGACGAGGCCGTCGGGCACGCCCGTCCCGTCCTGCGCGCTGTGGACGCTGAGGGACCCGTCCTGCCGGGCGTACATGTCCGGCGGGCAGACGGCGGCCGCTGCGGGTGCGGCGGGCACGCCGGCATCCGCGGGTGCGGCGGAGTCGGGGGCCGCGGCGGACGGGCCGGGCGCACCGGACGGACCGGCCCCGTCGGCCGCGGCGTGCACCGACCCCGTCACGGCAAGGCCCCCGAGCAGCGCTGTGGCGGCCACTACGGCTGAAGTCAAACGGTGACGCACGGATCCCCCCGGACATGGACGAGCCCGACCGGACGTGGACGGGCTCAACGCGGGCTTAGACCCGCGGCACCCCCGAGGGGTTGTACGCCTTTCCGCGCGGGTTGCCGGCGACGGGTGACGGGCCGCGTGCTGCGCGGGCCGATCGGTGCGCGTTCGTGGCGAGGTCGTCCCGGCTCACCCGCCGTGCCGGGGCCGGACCGGGCGCGGGCCTGACAGAATCGGGGGTGCGCGACCCGGGCGGCCCCCGGGAGTGAGACGCTGCACCGGGCAGGACCCCGCGGCGGATCGCGCGCATCCGGTGACGTGACGGCGATGACGGCGGCGCCACCGGCGACGGCTGGAAGAGCGGGGCCCGCGAGGGACCCCGTACGGGGATGGGTGTGGAGGCGAGTGGTGGAGCAGCTGACGCAGCACGACCCGAGACGGATCGGCCCCTTCGAGGTGCTGGGACGGCTCGGCGCCGGCGGCATGGGGCTGGTCTATCTCGCCCGCTCGGCGTCCGGACGCCGGGTGGCGATCAAGACGGTGCGCACCGAGCTCGCCGAGGACCAGCTGTTCCGCGTCCGTTTCACCCGTGAGGTGGAGGCGGCCCGCGCCGTCTCGGGCTTCTACACCGCGGCCGTGGTCGACGCCGACCCGCGCGCGGCCGTGCCGTGGCTGGCCACCGCCTACGTGCCGGCGCCCTCCCTGGAGGAGATCGTCCACGAGTGCGGGCCCATGCCCGCCCAGGCCGTACGGTGGCTCGCCGCCGGCATCGCCGAGGCCCTGCAGTCCATCCACGGGGCGGGCCTGGTCCACCGCGACCTGAAGCCGTCCAACGTGCTCGTCGTCGAGGACGGCCCGCGCGTGATCGACTTCGGCATCGCCAGCGGGGTCTCCAACACCCGCCTGACCATGACGAACGTGGCCGTCGGCACCCCCGCGTACATGTCGCCCGAGCAGGCCAAGGACTCGCGCAGCGTCAAGGGCGCCAGCGACGTCTTCTCGCTCGGCTCCACACTGGTCTTCGCCGCCACCGGGCACCCGCCGTACCACGGGGCGAACCCGGTGGAGACGGTGTTCATGCTGCTGCGCGAGGGCCCCAACCTGGAGGGGCTCCCCGACGAGCTCCGCCCGCTGATCGACTCCTGCATGCAGATGGACGCCACGCAGCGGCCGACCCCGGCCGACCTGCAGGCGCAGCTCGCCCCGCACCTCTTCGAGGGCGGCGACGAGAGCGGTACCGCCTCGGCGTGGCTGCCCGAGCGGGCCGTCGCGATGATCGAGGCCCGGCGCGCCGGGCACCGCAACGCGGCCGCCGCTGCCGCCGCGGCGGCCGCCGCCGTACCGAAGCCGGCGCTGCCCCGGGCCGGGGTCTCCGCGCCCATCGAGAGCGCCGGTCCGGCCGCCGGTCCGGCCGCCGGTCCCGCCACGCACCGCCGCCCGCGCGGCGGCGCCGACCCCTGGGCCGACCCGCGGACCGGCCAGGCCGTCCCGCAGCGGCCCGAGCACCCCCCGATGGCGCCCTCGGGCGACCCGGTCCGGCTCGGCGGCTCCCCGGTGCCCATCGGCCCCGGCCCGCAGGCCTCCGCCGCGGCCCCGGCCGCCCACGCCGCCGCCGCGGACTCCGCGACCGGCTGGATCCGGCCGCCCGCAGGCACCCCGGCGGCGGGCCCCGCGCCCTCGGTCCTGGTACCGAACCCGGGCCCGGCCCCCGACAGCGGCCGCTGGCGGCCCTGGCGGTTCCGGATGTCCAACGAGGTCTGGGGCACCCCGACCGTCGCCGGCGACCTGCTCTACGTCACCTCCTTCGAGGTGCACGCCCTGGACGTGGCCAGCGGCCGCCGCCAGTTCAAGACCCGCGACGTCGCCTGGTCCATGGCCGTCTCCGACGGCCGCATCCACGCCTCCGACGGCCCCTCCCTCTACGCCCTCGACGCCACCGACGGCTCCGAGCGCTGGCGGCTGTCCGCCGACGCCTGGGTGTACGCCCTGCGCGCCGACCGGGGCACCGTCGTCACCGCCACGCGCGGAGGCGGCGTACAGGCCTGGGAGTCCTCCAGCGGGCACAAGCTGTGGGAGCTGACCGGCGCGCAGAGCGAGTTCGAGACCGCCGAGGCGGCCCCCGTCCTGCACGACGGCACGGTCTACGTGTGGCAGGACGCCCGGCTGCGCGCCCTCGACGCCCGCTCCGGCCGGGAGTCCTGGTCGTACCCGGTCGGCGACGCGTCCTCCTGCGGGAACGTGCCCGTACGGGTCACCCCGGCCCCCGACGGCAACGTCTACGTCGCCGCCGGGACCCGGGTGATCTCCGTGGACCGGGCCTCGGGCCGGGTCCGCTGGCACTTCGAGGCCCCCGCCGTGTTCCTCGCGCCCCCGGCCTTCGCGCCCGGCGCGGCCGTCACGGGCGGCGGGGTCTACCTCGCCGACTACCTGGGCACCGTCTACGCCCTGGACGCGGCCACCGGCAAGGACCGCTGGCGCATCGCCACCGAGCCCCGGCAGTCCGCCGACCCGGTCCTCGTCGCCGCGGGCAACGTCCACCTGGCCGCGGGCAGCGCCGTGTACACGCTCGACGCGGTCACCGGCACCCCGAAGTGGCGGTTCGCGGCGGGCGGGGAGATCACCGGTTCCCCGGCGGTCGCGGACGGCCGCGTCCACTTCGGCTCGGCCGACCACTGCCTGTACACCCTCGACGCGGCGGGCGGCCAGCTCCGCTGGAAACTGGCCACCGGCGGGGAGATCACCGGAGCCCCGGTGGCCGAGGCGGGCGTGGTCTACGCGTGCAGCAAGGACCGCTGCGTCTACGCCCTGGACGCCGCCAAGGGCACGGGAACCCGTACGGGGACCTGACCGGAACCCGTACGGCAACCGGACCCGGCCCGGCTCCGGCCCGCCCCGGGCCCGCCCCCGGCCCGGCCCCCGCCTGAGCTGCGGCTGAGCCGTCCGGGGGCCCGGTCGCGGCCCCCTAGGGGGCGCGCACCGCACCGGGAGTGACAGGATGGACCCCATGAGCAACGTATTCTTCGACATCAAGATCGACGGCGCCGACGCCGGCCGCATCGTCTTCAACCTCTTCGACGAGGTCGTCCCGCTGACCGCCCGCAACTTCCGCGAGCTGTGCACCGGCCAGAACGGCTTCGGCTACGCCGGCTCCGGCTTCCACCGCGTCATCCCGCAGTTCATGCTGCAGGGCGGTGACTTCACCAACCACAACGGCACGGGCGGCAAGAGCATCTACGGCGAGAAGTTCGCCGACGAGAACTTCAACCTGAAGCACGACCGCAAGTACCTGCTGTCGATGGCGAACGCCGGCAAGAACACCAACGGCTCGCAGTTCTTCATCACCACCGTCCTCACCCCGTGGCTCGACGGCAAGCACGTCGTCTTCGGCGAGGTCGTCCAGGGCCAGGAGATCGTCGACGCGATCGAGAAGCTCGGTTCCCCCTCGGGCTCCACCAAGGGCAAGATCGAGATCGCGGCGTCCGGCGTCGTCGAGGCCTGATCCCCACCCCGCCCGCAACGGCTGGCCGGCCCCGCCCCCTCAGGGGGCGGGGCCGCCGTCATGTCAGGGTGCGGGGCCCCAGTCCCGCAGGGCCACGAGCCGCACCCGCCCACCGGACGAAGCGCTACGAACGGTCCTGCGGCGGAGGCGGCCAGGCCGACGGGCCCGGGGGATGGGCGGGGTCCTCGACCGGCTCCCGGTAGGGCTCCTGATACGGCCCCGGGACGGGCTCCCGGGCACCCCGGTCACGCCGGTCGCGCCGCCGGGGCCGCCCGCTCATCACGGCCGCCGCGAGGAGGAGCAGCGCACCCGCGCCGAAGGCGTTGGCGAGCCCGTCACCGAGCCCCGCGCCGTCCCCGCCGACCGACAGGCTCCCCGCCGCCTGCCCCTGCCGAACCATCCACAGCACGGCGAAGCCGAGGACGACGACCCCGGAGAAGGCCATGAGCAGCCGGGAGCGCAGCACGATCGCGCTCAGCGCGACCAGGGCGGCGAAGAGGAACGGCAGCAGCAGCGAGCCCAGCAGGGCGGCCTTGTCGTCGGTGATCCCGGCGGAGCTGAACAGCTCCTCGATGCGGTAATCGCGTCCGTGACGGCCGTCGTACCAGGCGCGGAAGGGGCTCCAGACGGCGGCCGTCGCTCCGATCAGACCCAGGAGCGAGCCGAGTACGTTGCGGATCATGCCCGGCCCTCCGGGGGGAGTGGGTCTGGATCTCGATCCCGACGCTACGCCCGCCCCCGGAGTCCCGCATGCGGAGTCCTACGAGGGGAGCGCCGGCGGGAAGACCCGTACGACCGGCGCCCCGGCCAGCAGGGCCGCCGTGCGCGACAGGGCCGCCGCCAGGTGCGGGGAGGCCAGGTGGGCCTCCCAGGAGGCGCCGTCCGCCCACTCCTCCAGGACGACCCAGGCGCCCGGAGCGCTCGGGTCCTCGTACGCGCGGTAGGAGACGTTGCCCGGTTCGGCCCGGGTCGGCGCGACCAGGGACAGGGCCTGGGCGCGGACCTCCGGCTCCAGACCGGGCCGGGCCTGGAGGCGGGCGATCGCCGTGATGACGCCGGCGCCCGTGGCGGCGGTGGTGGTGGCCGTGGTCTCGTCGGTCATGGTGTGTCCCCCCGGGGATCGGTCGTGACGCGTCGCCGTCACGGTACCGGGGCGCCCTGCACGCCTCCTGGTAGCGTGCCGCCCGTTGTTCGACGGGGAGGAATGCAGGCCATGGTGGTCACGGGGCGGCGGGTCAGGCTCACGGCGGTACTGGTGGGCGTGGTGCTCGCGTTGACGGGGTTCTCGTCGACGGGCGGTAGCGGCAAGAGCAAGAGCAGGAGCAGCGGGGGCGGGTGCTCCAGCTCCAAGAGCACGTCGAAGTCGAAGACGAAGACGAAGAGCTACGGAAGCACGGGCGGCGGCAGCGGCAGCGGCGGCTCCACGGCCACCGCCACGGCCACGCCGACCGCGACCCGCCCGCTCGCGCACGCCGAGGTCGTCACCTGTGCCGGGCCGGCCGCGCCGAAGGCCACCGTCAAGGTCACCTCGGACGCGGCCTCCGGGCACACCTTCCGTGTCCCGCTGGTCTTCGAAGGCGCCTCGGGCCCGGTCGACTCCGGTTCCGTGGACCTCACCCTCAAGGCGGGCGAGAGCCGCACCGTCGACCTCCCGATGACGAACGCGGCCAAGGCGGCCGAGGTCCGGCGCTGCACCGTGGGCGCCATCCAGAACCTCTCGACCGCGTCGCCCGCCCCGACCTCGACCTCGACGTCGGGTTCCGGGACCACCGGGTCCACCACGGGCGGCACGAGGCCGGCGAAGCCGAAGCCCAGGTCCACGAGGAAGACCCGCTAGCCGGGGGGCGAAGGGAGGGGCCGGCCCGCTGAGGCGGCCCGCACCCCCCGCCCGTCAGCGGATCCGGGGCTCCTGCCCGCCCCCGCCGCGCCGCCCGGCGAACAGCTCCGCCTGCCGTTCGGGCGGCAGGTTCCCCAAGGCCACCAGGCCCGGAGCCTGCGCCAGCGCCTGCTGGAGCGCGGCCTGCTTCGCCGCCCACAGGGACCGTACGGTGCCCTGGACGGCCTCCGTCGGGAAGCCGGCCAGCGTCCCGGCCGCCCGCAGGGCCGCCGGGAGCAGCTCCGCGGGCTCCGCCAGCTCGGAGACCAGGCCGATCTCGTACGCCCGCCGCGCGGAGAGCCGTTCCGCCGTGCCCATCAGGGACATCCGGGCCGCCTCGCCGAAGGGCATGCGCTGCGCCATGTAGATCGCCTCGTAGGCGCTGACCATCCCGTAGCTGGTGTGCGGGTCGAAGTACGTGGCGGACGCGGAGGAGATGATGAACTCCGACTCGCCCAGCAGGTAGAACGCCCCGCCGCAGGCCATGCCGTTGACGGCGGCGATCACCGGCTTCCACAGGTCGTTCGCCTTCGGCCCGATGGCGACGAGCGGATCGTCCACCGAGTACGGCGAGGACGGCTGCGGCACCTCCACGCCCCGGTCGATGCCGGTGCAGAAGGCCGCCTGCCCGGCGCCCGTCAGGACGATCGCCCGTACCTCGTCCTCGTAGCGGAACTTTCGCCACACCTCTGCCAGTTCGGCGGCCGTCACCAGGTCGATCGCATTGTGCTTGCGCTCCCGGTCCAGGGTGACGACCGCGACCCCGGTGGCCTTGTCCCGCTCCACCCGCAGCCCGGGCGTCCCGGCGCCCGTCACGACTTCTCCAGCACCCAGCGCGGCACCGCGATCCCGCCCGTCTCGGTGAACACCACCTGGACGCGCGCGCCGATGCGCAGCCGCGCGGGGTCCATGGAGTCGAGCGGGGCGTCGGCGGAGGTGACGAGGTTCCCGACGAGGCGGATCTGCGGGGCGTCGGCGAGCTCCACGAGGATCACGTTGTACGGGGCCATGGCGGCGTACGCGGGCAGCAGCGGCGGGTGCGGCCGTACGTACGACCAGATCCGGCCCCGGCCGCTCATCCGGCGCCAGTCGGAGTCGAAGGACCGGCAGTGCGGGCAGCAGGGGCGGGGCGGGAAGCGCAGTTTGCCGCAGTCGGGCGCCGTGCAGGCCTGGACGCGGAGTTCGCCCTGGGCGGCGTACTCCCAGAAGGGGGCGCCGTCCTCGTCGGGGACGGGGAGGAGCAGCTCGTCCGCGGGGGTGGTCGTGGTCATGATGTTCCTCTCCTCAGGCGCGCAGCAGGATGGCGGACGTGGGGACGCCCTCGCCGGCGGTCACCAGGCAGGTCGCCGCGTCGGGCACCTGGGCGGTGGAGATGCCGCGGAGCTGCTTGACGCCCTCGTTGATCAGGTTGAAGCCGTGCACGTAGGCCTCGCTGAGGCCGCCGCCGCCGGTGTTGATGGGGAGCCGGCCGCCCATCTCCAGGGCCCCGCCCTCGGTGAAGGCGGCGCCCTCGCCGCGTCCGCAGAAGCCGTAGCCCTCCAGGGAGAGCGGGATCAGCGGGGTGAAGGCGTCGTAGATCTGGGCGACGTCCACGTCCTGGGGGCCGAAGTCGGCCTGCTTCCACAGGTGCCGGGCGGCGGTCCAGGCGGGGCCGGACAGCGGGTCCTCGTTCCAGTAGTTGACCATGCCGTGGTGCTGGGAGGGCAGGCCCTGGGCGACGGAGTGGACGTAGACGGGCTTCTGGCGGCAGTCGCGGGCGCGCTCGGCGCTGACGATGACGCAGGCCAGCGCGCCGTCGGTCTCCAGGCAGTTGTCGAAGAGGCAGAGCGGGTCGCTGATCATGCGGGCGGTCATGTACATCTCGCGGGTCAGCGGGCGTTCGTACATCATCGCGGCCGGGTTCTCGTTGGCGCGGTTGCGGCAGGCCATCGCGACGTTGAAGAGGTGGTCGCGGGTGGCGCCGTACTCGTGCATGTAGCGGCGGGCCAGCATGCCGATCTCGTCGGCGGGGCGCAGCAGTCCGAAGGGGCGGGTCCACTGGCCGGGGGTGGGGAGCTGGACGGCGGTGTTCTTCCACGGGCGCGGGCCCGAGCCGCGCTTGCGCGAGCGCCAGGCCACGCCGACGCCCGCCTGGCCGGTGGCGACGGCGGCGGCCAGGTGTCCGACGGTGGCGCAGGAACCGCCGCCGCCGTAGCCGATCTTGGAGAAGAAGGTGACGTCGCCGGCGCCGATGGCCTTGGCGACCTCCACCTCGTCGGTCTCCTCCATGGTGTAGGAGGAGAAGGCGTCGACCTCGGACGGGTCTATGCCCGCGTCGTCGAGCGCCGCGAGAATGGCCCGGCAGGCCAGTTCCTTTTCGGACTGCGGCAGTCGTTTGGCAAAGGCGGTCTGCCCGATGCCGACTATCGCCGTAGCGTCCTTGAGCGTTGCCGCCATCGCCACCTCCGGGGTGCACCAGTACTGACAGCCGCGAAGGCTACAGCTAATCTGACGGATAGTCAGCTACTGGTGTTGCAGGGAAGGGCGGACGATGACCGAGGACGAGGACGAGCGCGGGCGCGGGATCCTGAACACGGCCGACCCGGCGGGCACGGCCGACCTGGCGGGCACGGCCGACCTGGCCGACCTGGCCGACCCGGCCGACCCGGCGGAGGACAGCCGGGCCGATCTCGCGCGGACCAGCATCGGCGGACTCGTCCGGTACGCCGCCGCGCGCTACGCCGGCCGCGAGGCCGTCGTCGACGGGCGGGTCCGCATCGACTACGCGCAGCTCGGCGAGCGCGTCGAACGGGCCGCGGCCGCCTGCATGGCCGCCGGTGTGGAGCCGGGGGACCGGGTCGCCGTCTGGGCGCCCAACACCCTCGAATGGATCGTCTCCGCCCTCGGCGCCGTCTCCGCGGGAGCCGTCCTCGTCCCCCTCAACACCCGTTTCAAGGGCTCCGAAGCCGCCTACGTCCTGCAGCGCAGCCGCGCCCGGCTCCTCTTCGTGACGGGCACCTTCCTCGGCACCTCCTACGTCGCCTCCCTGCGCCGCGCCGCAGCCGAGGGCGAGGGCTCCGGGCCGCTGCCCGGCCTGCCCCACCTGGAGCAGGTCGTCGTCCTGTCCGACGACGCCCCGGACTCCTTCCGCACCTGGAAGGAGTTCCTGACCGGCGGCGACTCCGTATCCGCCGAGGCCGTCCGGGCCCGTACGGACGCGATCCCCGCCACCGCCCCCTCGGACATCATCTTCACCTCCGGCACCACCGGCAGCCCCAAGGGCGCCGTCATCTCCCACGCCCAGTCCCTGCGCTGCTACGAGGTGTGGAGCGAGCTCGCCGGACTGCGCGAGGGCGACCGCTACCTGATCGTGAACCCCTTCTTCCACACCTTCGGCTACAAGGCCGGGGTCATCGCCTGCCTGATGCGCGGCGCCACGATGGTCCCCCAGCCCGTCTTCAACGTGGACACCGTCCTCGCCAACATCGCCGCCGAGCGGATCTCCGTACTCCCCGGCCCGCCCACCCTGCACCAGTCCCTCCTCGACCACCCCCAGCGCGACCACCACGACCTGTCCGCCCTGCGCCTGGTCGTCACCGGCGCCGCCGTGGTCCCGCTCCAGCTCGTGGAACGGCTCCGCGGCGAGCTGCGCATCGGCACCGTCCTGACCGCGTACGGGCTCTCCGAGGCGAGCGGCATCGTCACCATGTGCCGCCGCGGCGACCCGGCGGAGACCATCGCCTCGACCTCGGGCCGGGCCATTCCGGGGACGGAGGTGAGGATCGTGGACCCGCAGGGCGCGGCCCGGCCCGCGGGCCGGGCCGGAGAGGTGTGGGTGCGCGGCCACAACGTCATGAGCGGCTACTTCGAGGACCCGGCCGAGACCGCCGAGGCCATCACCCCCGAGGGCTGGCTCCGCACCGGGGACGTCGGCGTCCTCGACGCCGCCGGGAACCTGCGCATCACCGACCGGATCAAGGACATGTTCATCGTCGGCGGCTTCAACGCCTACCCCGCCGAGATCGAGCAACTCCTCGGCCTGCACCCCGACATCGCCGACGTGGCGGTCGTGGGCGTCCCCGACCCGCGGCTGGGCGAGGTCGGCAAGGCGTACGCGGTCCGCCGCCCGGGGGCGGTCCTCACGGCCGACGACCTGATCGCCTGGTCCCGCCGGGAGATGGCCAACTACAAGGTCCCGCGCGAGGTGGAGTTCGTCTCCGAACTCCCGCGCAACGCGAGCGGAAAGGTCCTCAAACGCGAGCTCCGCACCCGCTGAGGGGCGCGGCGCCCGGGCGGCGCCGGCAGGGCGGTGGCGGCGGAGCCCGTACCGCCCTCCGGGCTACCCGACGCGGTCGAGGAAGCCGAGCACCCGCTCGGTGAGCCGCCCCGCGGCGTCCTCGTCGTACGACGGCAGGCTGCTGTCGCAGAACAGGTGACGGTCGCCGGGGTAGAGGAACAGCCGGGCGTCCGCCGCCGTCCCGGCGAGCGCGCGGGCCGCGTCCACGTCGCCCTCCCCGGCGAAGAACGGATCGCCGTCCATGCCGTGGACCTGGACCGGAAGGTCCCGGGGCCAGGCGCCGCCGAACTCCGAGACCGGGACGCACGCCTCGATCAACAGCGCGCCCCGGGCGCCGGGGCGGGTCTGGGCCAGCTTCTGCGCCGGCAGGACACCGAGCGAGAGGCCGACGTAGACGAGCTCCGCGGGCAGCGCCCCGGCGGCGGCCTCTCCGCGCGCGATGATCGTGCCGAACCCGGTCCGGCCGGCGTGGCCGATGCCCTCGTCGAGGCTGTCGAAGACCCGCCCCTCGAACAAGTCCGGTACGTGGACGGTGTGTCCGGCCTCGCGCAGCCGCTCGGCGAAGGCCCGTACGCCGGCGGTCAGCCCCTGCCCGTGGTGGAAGACCAGCACCTCGGCCATGTCGCAGCTCCCCTCGTCCCGCGGCTCCGGGCGGCGCCGCGGCACGAGTATGCCGCCCGGCACTGACACCCCCGCGCGAAGCCCGCCCGCCACCTACCCGGCGCGCGTGCTCCCGGTCGGCCCGGCGCCGGACGGGCTCCTGCCGGATCCGGCCATGCCGCCCCGGCTCCTGTGCCGTGCTGGTCCGATCGGTCGGATCTGACGGTGGGTCGCGTCGGGACACTCCGGGCGGCCTCGGCGCCGGGGCTAGGAATGGTGCATCCACCATCCATGAGCCCCGATCCCAGGAGCCCTCATGCGCCCCATCCGAACCGCCGGTCTCGGCGCGACCACCGCACTGGTCGCCCTCCTCGCCTGCGCCCCCCTCGCCTCCGCCTCCGCCCCGGCCCACGACGGCGACAGCGACGGCGACAGGGGCAACGGCAAGGGCCAGGTCATCACCCTCACGGGCCGCCTCGCGGAGCAGTCGCGCTTCCCCGTCAACCCCGGCGGTCCCGCCGCCCAGGGCGACCGGACCGTCTTCCGCTCGCTCCTCTTCGACAAGGACGGCAACCAGGTCGGCGAGACCGGCGGCACCTGCACGACCACCCGGGTCGACAACGGCGGAGCGGAGGCCTGCGTCGTCACCTACACCCTCCCGGGCGGTCAGATCGCCGCCCAGGGCATGATCTTCGGCCACCTCGTCCCGGGCCCGCCCCCCGCGTTCGACAACGCGATCACCGGCGGCACCGGGAAGTACGACCGGGCGCGCGGCTCGGTCCACGCCGAAACGATCGGTACGGGCACGCGGCGCTTCACCCTCGACGTCGAGCGCTGACACGCGCGCGGCGCGAAGCCGGGCGCGCGGGGCAGCGGCGCCGGCGCCGGCGCGAAGGCCGGCCGGTGGGCGCTCGGCCCCGCGCCCCGGCCGGTCCTCGCCCCCGCCCGCGAGGTACGTTCGGTCTCCAGCACCCAAGGCCGAGACGGAGACGGGCGGGACCGGCGTGATCATCGCGGAACAGCGGGAGTTCGACCCCCAGGAGATATTCGAGCTCTACGACTCGGTCGACTGGCAGGGCTACACCCGCGACCCCGGCAAGCTGTACCGGAGCCTGGCGAACTCGCACGTGGTCGTCACCGCCAGGGACGAGTCCGGCGCCCTCCTCGGGCTGGCCCGCACGATCTCCGACGACGAGACCGTCTGCTACGTACAGGACCTGCTGGTCCACCCCGAACACCACCGGCGGGGCATCGGCCGCGCGCTCATGGAGCACGTGAAGGGGCGGTACGCGCACTGCCGCTTCTTCCTGCTGTCGACCGACCACGAGTCGACCCCCGAAGGCCCGCGCAACCACGCCTTCTACCGTTCCCTCGGGTTCCTCTCGTACGAGGAGAAGAAGATGTCGGCCTTCGGCCTGCCCAGGGTCCGCTGACGACGCACCCGCGGCACTCGCGGCACTCGCGGCCGGCCCGCGCGAAGGGGTGGGCGCCGGTGACGGCGAGCGGACCGGTCAGCCCGTGAAGGCTTCCGGGCCGAAGCGGCCCCAGGCCACGAAGGCGGCCAGCAGGACGTAGACCAAGTCCACCGCCAGGTACGCCGGTTCGTGGCGGCGGTAGCGGGTCAGGGCGGCGCCCAGCATGAGGAGGACCAGGCCGAGTGCGGCCAGGGGGACCAGGACCGGGGCGGTGTTCAGGACAGCCGGGAGGATCAGGGCGATCGCGGCCAGCATCTCCACGGCTCCGATCGCCTTCACCGCACCGGCGCCGAAGTCCTCGACCCACCGCGCGCTGGCGCCGCTCGCGGCGATCTTCTGCTTCGGCGTGAACACCTTGAAGGCGCCGCCGAGGAGGTACGCGACGGCGAGCAGTCCGGTGACGATCCACAGCGCGATGTTCATGGGAGGGCTCAGTCCTTGGAGACGGGGGTGGGAGGTGGCGGGCGGGGGTGGGAAGGGAGATCGGGGAGGGGGCGGGCGCCGGCTCCGCCCGTGGGGGCGGAGCCGTGCTGCGCGGGGGGTCAGTGCTGGAGCTGGCCGGGCTGGTAGTCACCGGCCGGGGTCTGGACGATGACGTTGCCGCGGTTGAAGGCGTTGATGAGCGCGATCTGGGTCACCAGGGCGGCGAGTTGCTCGTCGTCGAAGTGCTTGGCGGCGTTCGCCCAGACCTCGTCGCTGACCCCGCCGGCCGCGTCCGCGATGCGGGTGGCCTCCTCGGTCAGGAGCAGGGCCGCGCGCTCGGCGTCGGTGTACACGGTGGCCTCGCGCCAGGCGGCGACCAGGTTGAGGCGTACCGCGGTCTCGCCCGCGGCCGCCGCGTCCTTGGTGTGCATGTCGATGCATCCGGCGCAGCCGTTGATCTGGCTGGCGCGGAGCATCACCAGTTCGCGGGTCGAGGCCGGCAGGGTCGAGTCCCCGAGCGCCTTGGACGCGGCGATGATGTGCTTCCACGCCTTGACGGCGACCGGGTCGGCGAAGAGGTTCAGGCGAGCGGTCATGGCGGATTCCCTTGCTGTGGTGGGGCGATCGGTCGGTGCATCTGGTGTGTCCGGTGTTTCGCGTCGTGCTCCCTCTAAGACACGGCACCCCCGCGCCCTGTGACAGATGGCGGATGTGACCCGGGTCACGGACCCCGTCCATGATCAACAAGGTGGGTGCACTCGGGTACCCTGCCGACGGCGCGCAGCGACTCGGGGGAGGATTTCGTGCAGGGACCAGCGGTGCAGGGACCAGCGGTGCAGGGATCAGCGGTGCAGGGATCAGCGGTGCAGGGATCAGCGGTGCAGGGGTCGGCCGTACAGGGGTCGGCCGTACAGGGATCCGTCGACGTGGCGGACGCGGTGGGGTACCGGCCGCTGCTGTTCTCCATCGCCTACGGGATGACCGGGTCGGTGGGCGACGCGGAGGACATCGTCCAGGACGCGTTCCTCGGGCTCACCAAGGCCCGGCAGGCCGGGACCGGGATAGCCGCGCCGAAGGCGTACCTGACCACGTCGGTGACGCGGCTGGGGATCAACCACCTGACGTCGGCGCGGGTGCGGCGGGAGACGTACGTGGGGGAATGGCTGCCCGAGCCCGTCGTCGTGTCCGACGGCCGGCCGGGGCCGGCCGAGCACGCCGAGCTGTCCGACTCCCTGTCGATGGCGTTCCTCGTCCTGCTGGAGGCGCTGTCCCCGGTGGAGCGCGCGGTGTTCATGCTCCGCGAGGTGTTCGGGTACGCGTACCCGCAGGTCGCCCGGGCCACCGGCAAGTCCGAGGCGAACTGCCGTCAGATCTTCGCCCGGGCCAGGAAGCACATCGCCGCGGGCGGCCCGCCGCCCCCGGGCCGGCGGGCGGAGGGCGAGCAGCTCGCCCGTACCTTCTTCGATGCCGCGGCCGGCGGTGAGCTGGACACCCTGCTCGACCTGCTCGCGCCCGACGTCGTCTACCACGGGGACGGAGGCGGCAAGGCCCGCGCGGTCGCGCGGTCGGTGACCGATCCGCACCGCGTCGGACAGCTGCTCATCGGCGGACTCCGCCGGCTCCGCTCGCTCGGCGCCTCCCTGCGGCCGGCCCTGATCAACGGCCGGCCGGGAGCCCTGATCGTCGACGCCGGGGGGCGGGTGGCCAGCGTGGTCGAGCTCGACATCGTCGACGGCGTGGTCCGGGCGCTCCACACCGTGTCCAACCCCGACAAGCTCGGCCACCTCGGGCCGGTCTCCGACATCGGCCGCCTGCCCGAGAAGCACGAGGGGTGAGACCCGCCGGGGCTCAGCCCGCCCGGCGCGCCAGCACCAGCCGCCACCTCGGCGTACCGTCCGGCCGGCGGCCGAAGTGGTCCAGGGGGAGCGTCTCCACGGTGAACCCGGCGGCGCGCAGGTCCGTACGGACGCCGCCCAGCGGGAAGGTGCGGTAGTACATGACGAACGGCGGGCGCCGGACGGCGTTGCGCACGCGCATCGCCGCGTCGAAGCCGCTCAGGGCCCACCACGCCGGGCGGCTCGGCGGGATCGGGGCGCCGATCGGGAAGGCGAACACCCCGCCGGGGCGCAGCGCCGCGTGGACCCCGGAGAAGACGGCGGGGCGCTCGGCCGGGAGGAAGTGGCCGAAGGCGCCGAAGCTGACGGCCAGGTCGTACGAGTCCCCGAGCGCGGCGGGCAGGGAGCGCGCGTCGGCCCGCAGCAGGTCCACCTCTGGGTGGGCGAGCCCGGCCTCGGCGAGCATCCCCGAGCTCAGGTCCACCCCGGTCACCCGGCCCCGGCACAGCCGTCGCAGCAGGCCGAGGCCCGCGCCCGTACCGCAGCACACGTCGAGTCCGGCGTCGAAGGGGCCTTCGTGGCGGGCGAGCGTCTCCTCGACCGCGTCGAGCATCCGGTCGGGGGTGCGGAAGGGGGTCCGGTCGAACTTCGGGGCCAGGAGGTCGTAGCCCCGCTCGACGGAGGACAGGGCCTGTACGGCCAGTTCGCGGAGGGTCGGGCCCTGGGAGGTGAACACACGGTCAGCCTAGTCAGCGGGGGCGCGGCGGACCGGCATTTCGGGCCCTTCGGCCCCGGGCAAAACGGGCATCCCGTGACGTAGGGTGAAGCGAACCGTTTTGCCAACCCTTGGGGATTCCGTGGTCAGTGCTATACGAAACGGGAGTGCCCTGGAGAAGACCCTGCGGATCACCGAGGCGCTGACCGCCTTCGGCGGCCCGCACCGGCTCGCGGAGCTGTCGGCCGCCGCCGGGATACCCAAGTCCAGCACGTACCGGATCCTGGTCTCCCTCGTGGAGCAGGGCTACGCCGTCACCGACGGCGAGGGCAGCTACGGAGTCGGCCTGCGCCTGCGCACCCTGGCCGCCGAGATCTCCGCCGACCGGCCCGAGGGCATCGTCGAGCTGCTCGAATTCCTCCAGAGGTGCACCGGCCAGGCCGTCCACCTGGCCCTGCGCAGCGGCAACGCCCTCACGTACATCCGCACGATCGAGGGCTCCGGGTCCCACCGGACCTCCCCGCGCGTCGGCACGAGCGTCCCCCTGCACGCCACCGCGATCGGCAAGGCCGTCCTCGCACACTTGCCGCCGGGGGAGACCGAGGGCATCCTGCGGACCCACACCGGGCGGAAGGACCTCGCGGACGAACTGCGGACGGTCCGGGAGCGCGGCTACGCCGTCGACGACGCGGAGTACGAGCGCGCGGTCCGCAGCCTGGGTGCCCCGGTCTTCGACCGGGCGGGCGTGCCGGTGGGCGGGGTCGGCCTGGCCGCCGCCGCCGCGCTGCACACGCGGGAGGAGCTGGAGCGGTTCTCGCCCGCCCTGCGGGAAGCCGCGCGGGGCGTGGAGCGGCTGCTGCAGCTCGGCTGACCGCCGTGCGTGCGGGCATGGAAATGCGGCGGCCGCGGTGGCTCCCCTCCAGGCCACCGCGGCCGCCGTCCCCCGTACCCCCCCATGGGTCCCCGTACCCCCGTACCCCCGTACCCCGTGGGTCCCCGTGGTCTTGTGCCGCCGTTACGGCAGCGTGCCGGTCGCGTGGTTGTCGAGGGTCACGATCTCCTCGTCGGCCACGGACGCGGGCTTGCCCGACGCCGCCGTGAGCGGTTCACCCGTGGCGTGGTTGTCCAGGGGCTTGAGCTCGGTGCCGGTGGCGTGGTTGTCCATCGGCTTGATGTCGCCGTCGGTCGGCAGGATGTTCTCGTTCGTCGTCATCGCGCACTCCTGATGGTGGGTCGGACCCGTTCGGCGATTCCCCCGCGGACCGCCGAACGGGTGGTCCAGCCGACCCGCGTGCCCCCCGACGCGACGAGTCGATGTACCTACGATGACCCGAAGAGATAAACGAACGATGAACGTCCCATTCAGCGCCCGGTTCCCCCGCCCGGGCTCTGCCGCCGGCTCCGGCTCAGGCCGCGATCTCGGCCGCCAGCAGCGCCTGCACCTCTGCCAGTTCCGAGGACCCCAGCTCCGCGAAGACCACCTCCGCGTCCCGCCAGCACACCCGCGCCCGGTCCCGCTGACCGAGCCGGCGCAGCGCCCGGCCCAGGACCATCAGGACGCACGCCCGCCGCCACTCGCCGCCCATCACGCGCAGCGCGATGGCCTGTTCGGCGTGGGCGGCCGCCAGCGTGGCCCGCCCGGCCGACAGGTGCACCTCCGCCAGCCGGTAGTGGGTGATGCCCTCCCACAGCGGCTGGCGGTGGTCGTGGAACAGCGCCAGCGCGTCCGTCAGCTGGGCCAGCGCGTCCTTGGTCCGCCCGGCCTGGGTGAGCGCGATGCCCAGCGCGTAGCGGCCGTTGGCCAGGCGCAGGGTGAGTCCCATCCGGTCGTAGATGGCGATGCCCTGCTGCGCGAGGTCTATGGCACTGGTCAGCCGGCCCAGCGCCACGTGGATGCGGGAGAGGTTGCACAGGGCGCTCGCCTCGCCGACGCGGTTGGCGTCGGCCCGGAAGTTCGCGATGGCCTCCAGGAGGTACCGCTCGCCGTCGTCGTACCGCCCCTCGCCCAGGGCGATGATGCCCCGGTCGTTGGGCGCCCAGCAGCTGGGCAGCGGGTCCCCGGCGGTGCGGGCGAGCAGCATGGCCCGGCGGGCCTCCGCGTCGGCCTCGGCGAAGCGGCCCGCGATCAGATGGGTGTTGGTGAGGGTGGTGCGGGCACGGCCCTCGGTGTACGGGTCCTTCGCGGCCTGCGCGGCGTCCCGCAGGGAGGTGGCCGCCGCCTCGTACTGCTTGGAGTTGGCGCCCGACTCCGCGAGGTCCTTGGCGGCCCACAGCAGGTCGACCGCCCGGCGCAGCACGTCCGGTGCGCCGTCCGGCCCGGGCGTGCGCGCGGCGGCCTGCCGTACGCACGCCAGCAGCGGGTCGGCCTCGGCGTACAGCCAGTCCTGAGCGGAATGCGGCTCGGTGAAGTGCAGCCCGGGGTGGCGGGTGGCCGACAGGTGCGCCACGAGCCGGTCCCCGGGCCGCTCCAGGGCGTACACCCCGGCGGCGGTGGCCAGGTAGAAGTCCAGCAGCCGGTCGAGGGCGCCGTCGCACTCGCTCGGCGGCTGCTCGTCGCGCTCCGCGCAGGCCCGCGCGTAGAGGCGTACGAGGTCGTGGAAGCGGTAGCGGCCGGGCGCGGCCGATTCGAGCAGGGAGCAGTCCACCAGGGCTTCGAGCAGGTCCTCGGTGTCGTGCTCCGGCCGGTCGAGCACGGCCGCCGCGGCCGCGAGCGAGATGTCCGGCCCGTCGGGCAGCCCCAGCAGGCGGAACGCGCGCTGCTGCGCGGGCTCCAACTGCCCGTAGCCCAGCTCGAAGGTGGCCTTGACGGCGAGGTCGCCGGCCTGCAGCTCGTCCAGGCGGCGGCGCTCGTCGGCGAGCTTCGCCGCGAGCACGGACACGGTCCACGTACGGCGGGCGGCGAGCCGGGAGGCGGCGATGCGGATGGCGAGCGGCAGGAACCCGCAGGCGCCCACCACGTCGAGGGCGGCCTGCCGCTCGGCGCCGACCCGCTCGGCCCCGACGATCCGGGTGAACAGCTGGAGCGCCTCCTCGGGGCTCATCACGTCGAGGTCGACGAGGTGCGCTCCGGCCAGGCCCGCCATCCGGACCCGGCTGGTGACGAGGGCGGCGCAGCCCGCGGTGCCCGGCAGCAGCGGGCGGACCTGGGCGGCGTCGCGGGCGTTGTCGAGGAGGACCAGGACGCGCCGGCCGTCGAGGGTGGATCGGTAGAGCGCGGCCCGCTCGGCGGGGGAGTCGGGGATCGAGGCGTCGGGGGTGCCCAATGCGCGCAGGAAGGAGCCGAGGACGGCCTCGGGCTCGGCGGGGCGGGCCTCGGTGCCCTGGAGGTCGACGTAGAGCTGCCCGTCGGGGAAGTGCGGGCGGGCGGCGTGCGCGACGTGCACGGCGAGGGTGGTCTTGCCGACGCCGCCGATGCCGGCGAGGGCGGAGACCGCCATCACCTGCCCCTCGGCGCCGGAGAGGATCGCGCCGAGGTCCCGGACGAAGCTGGAGCGGCCGGTGAAGTCCGAGACGGTGGCGGGCAATTGGGCGGGCCTCACGTGTGCGGGTGCGGCCGCCGGTGCCGGGTCCTCGGCGCGGGCGAGCTCGGAGTCGGCGCGCAGGATGCGCTGCTGGAGCTCGGCGAGTTCGGGCCGCGGGTCGACGCCGAGTTCGTCGGCGAGGAGCCTGCGGGTGTCGGCGTACACGGCGAGGGCCTCGGCCTGCCGGCCGCTGCGGTAGAGGGCGAGCATCAGCAGCTCGCGCAGCCGCTCCCGCAGGGGGTGGGCGGCGGTGAGCGCGGTCAGCTCGGAGACGGCTTCGGCGTGGTGGCCGAGCTCCAGGTCCAGGTCGAGGCGGGTCTCCAGCAGCTGGAGGCGCCACTCGGCGAGCCGGGTGCGCTCGGTGTCGGCGTGCGGTCCGGGGACGCCGGCCAGCGGTTCGCCGTCCCAGACGTCCAGGGCGCGGGCGAGCAGCGTCCGGGCGAGCGCGCGGTCGCCCTTGCCTGCGGGGGTGCCGGGGGCGCCGTGCGCGACCTGGGCGCCGGCGGGGCCCTTGCCGGCGCCGGGGCCGGCGGGCTTCGGCCTGCCGGCGCGCGCGGCCTCGGCGTCGGCGGCGAGGGCCCGGGCGATGCCGAGGTCGAGGGCCTCGGGGTGGGGCAGGCGGATCGCGTAGCCGCCGGACTCGCTGACGAGCAGCCCGGGTTCGAGGACCTTGCGCAGGCGGGAGGCGTACGTACGGATGGTCGCGAGGGCCTGCTGCGGCGGGTCCTCGCCCCAGATGGCGTCGATCAGCTCGGGCGCGGTCGCGGTGCGGCCCTCGCGGAGCAGGAGCACCGCGAGCAGGGCCCGCTGCTGCGGGGTCCCGGAACTCAGCGCCTCGCCGCCGCGCCAGGCCCGGATGGGCCCGAGCACGGAGAACCGGTTGCCCCCGGTGGCGGGGTCGGGGGCGGGGGCGGTGGTGGTGGCGGCGTTGGCGTTGGCGGTGGCCGGGTTCGCGTCGGGCGCCGCTTCGACTCCGGCCGCACCTCCGGGTCCGACTGCGGCTTCGACTCCGGGTCCGACTCCGGCGGCTGCGGCAATGGCGGTGTCACCGGACTCGGGGTGGTTCCGCTGGTGCGGGATGGCCGGTGTGCCGTCCATCTGGTCTCCCCCCTGCCTTCCCTAGGTGTAAGGGCCAGTCTGCCCTGTGTTGCGCGTACACGTCAGTCCGTAGCGGACCCAGTCCGTACGGATCCTGCGTCCCGTCCGTGCGGATCCTGCATCCGGCCCCGTTCAACTAGCTGACGGTTCGTCAGATTGACGCTACCGTGAGGGCATGGAGACCTTCCCGAAGATCATCTCGGTGGACGACCACACGGTTGAGCCCCCCAACGTCTGGCGGGACCGGCTCCCGTCCAAGTACCACGACGTCGGCCCCCGCGTCGTCCGTGCCCCCCTGAAGGAAATGACCTTCCTCGGAGGCAAGTTCGCCCCCGTCATGGGGGCCAAGGGCGACGACGGACCGATAGGCGACTGGTGGGTGTACGAGGACCTGCACCGACCCCTCACCCGACTCGACACGGCCGTCGGCTACGACCGCGACGAGATCAAGCTCGAAGTCATCACGTACGAGCAGATGCGCCCGGGCTCCTTCTCGGTTCCCGACCGGCTCGCCGACATGGACGTCAACCACGTCCAGTCCGCCCTTTGTTTCCCGACCTTCCCGCGCTTCTGCGGCCAGACCTTCACCGAGGCCAAGGACCGCGAACTCGGCCTGCTCGGCGTGCGCGCGTACAACGACTGGATGGTGGAGGAGTGGTGCGGCCCCGAGGCGCAGGGCCGCCTCATCCCGCTCACCCTCATCCCCCTCTGGGACCCGCGCCTCGCCGCCGCCGAGGTCCGCCGCAACGCCGCGCGCGGGGTCCGCGCGGTCGCCTTCTCGGAGATCCCGCCCCACCTCGGGCTCCCCTCCATCCACACGGACGAGTGGGACCCCTTCCTGGAGGCGTGCAACGAGACCGGCACGGTCATCGCCATGCACATCGGCTCCTCCTCGCGCATGCCCTCCACCTCGGCGGACGCCCCGCCGGCCGTGGGCTCCACCATCACCTTCGCCAACTGCTGCTTCTCGATGGTGGACTGGCTGATGAGCGGCAAGTTCGAACGCTTCCCGAACCTCAAGATCATGTACGCGGAGGGCCAGATCGGCTGGATCCCGTACATCCTCGAGCGCGCGAACGTGGTCTGGGAGGAGAACCGCGGCTGGGGCGGCGTCGCCGACAAGGTGCTGCGCCCGCCGTCGGAGCTCTTCGCGGAGCACGTCTTCGGCTGCTTCTTCGACGACGCCTTCGGACTGAAGAACCTGGACTCCATCGGCGTCGCCAACGTCCTCTACGAGACCGACTACCCGCACTCCGACTCCACGTGGCCCAAGTCCCGCGAGGTCGGCGAGTCCCAGATGGGCCACCTGGCCCCGGACGTGGTGGACCGCATCGTGCGCGGCAACGCGATCGACCTGCTCGGCCTGACCCCCGAGGGGCTCTGGCCGGGGGCGTAGCGGGTGACGGCGTACGGGGCGGCGGCCTTCGGGGGAGTTCCCCGGGGGCCGCCGTTTCGCTTCCGCCATGTACGACGTGCCCGCAGAAGCGATATCTCTTGCGGCCGATCTTGATATCGTTTAAGTGGACAGGGGTCGCCCGCCGCCCCGCGCTGAGGAGGCTCACGATGACCAGAACCGTGATCGACGTCGATGACGCCCTGCTGGCGGAGGCCGCCGAGCTCTTCGGTACGAAGACGAAGGTGGCGACGGTGAATGCCGCGCTTCAGGACGCGGTCAACCGGCGCAAGCGGGAAGACTTCCTCAACTGGATCGCCGAGGGTGGGCTGCCCGACCTGACCGGCCCGGCCGAACCGGCCGTCGAGACCTTCGCGGATGCGGAGCACGTGCGGGACAGGGCGGCATGACCGAGCGCTTCCTGATCGACAAGTCGGTACTGGCGCGTTACCCCAAGCCGGCTGTGCACAAGGTCGTCTTTCCCCTCCACGTGGCGGGAGTCCTCGCCGTGTGCGGCGCCGTGGAGCTGGAGGTGATGCACGGCGCCCGCTCGAAGGCCGATGCGGACCGGGTCCGCAAGGGCATGGGCGCCTTCGACTGGCTCCCCACTCCCGATGAGACGTGGGACCGGGCTCTGGACGTGCAGGGAAAGCTCATCGAGGGGGGCAACTGGAAGGCGCCCTCCCTCCCGGACCTGATCATCGCCGCGACCGCGGAACGGCACGGAGCCACCGTCCTGCACTACGACGGCGACTACGACATGATCGCCGAGGTCACCGGCCAGCCGATGCGGTGGGTCGTGCCGCGGGGAACGGCCGACTGAGGGATCCGGGCCGGGCTGGTGCGGGCCGCCGGGGGTCGCTGGTGGTCAGACGGCGGAGTGGCGCTCGCCCGCGATCACCGGGCGGACGTGGGTCCGGAGCAGCTCCAGGAAGCGGTCCGGTCGGGCGAACGAGGCGAAGTGGCCGCAGTCCTCGATGAGGGCGAACCGCTTCACCGGGGCCTCGACCTCGTCGAAGAAGGCCTTGGCGGCGGCCGTCGGGGTGAGGACGTCGTGCTCGCCCTGGAAGAGGAAGAACGGGATCTCGAAGCGGGTGCCGTCGGCCCGGTCGTCGAACCCCGCGGTCCCCTCGGTGATCCGCTCCGAGAAGGACTGCCCCCGGAAGAAGTCCCGCAGATCGCGCAGCGAATGCAGCGGCGACAGCCACATCGAACCCAGGACCACCTTCTTGAGCGTGGCGAGCGTCAGCGGATCGCTCTGCGCGGTGAGCTTGGCGTACGTCGCCCGGTCCCGCGCGGTCCAGGCGTGCGGGTCGGCTCCGATGGCCTCGACCTGCGCGAGCTGCTTCGCCTTCCCGGCGGTGCGCAGCCGCTCCCGCAGGGAGTCGTGGGCGGAGGTGTCGCGGCCGGCGGTCTGGATGTTCTGGTCGGTGCCCACGTACGCGGAGTAGAGCTCGGGGTGGTTGCGGGCCAGCCGGAGCCCGAAGACGCTGCCGTAGGAGTTGGCCAGGAGCACCACCCGCTCGGCGCCCAGCAGGTCCCGGGCGTAGCGGGTGACCTCAAGGGCGTCCTCGTAGAGCCGCTCGAAGGTGGCCTCACCCTGCCCGGCCGGGCCGCCGCGGCCGAAGGTCTTGCCGGCGCCGCGCATGTCCCAGCGGACGATCGTGAAGTGCCGCTCCCAACTGCGGGTGCGGGCCGTGTGGATGGAGTTGGCGGCGCCGGGGCCGCCGTGGATCTCGACGAGGACCGGGTTGGCCCGGTCCTCGCCGCGGACCGAGATCCACTGCTCGATGCCGCCGATGCGGACGAAGCCCTGCTCGTCGATGCCGTGCGGGGAATCGATCCGCAGGGTTCTGGCCGCCCGGGCGCGGCGCAGGGCGCGGTGGGTGAGGAGCGTGAGGAGGGCGGTCGCGGGGGCGGCGACGGCGGTGGCGGAGGCGAGGGTGGTGACGGTGGTGAGGGCGGCAATCATTCTGTGTCCTCCGTAAACTGTTTCCATCGGATACGGAGGAGTCTGAGGGGTGGGCGGGACCCTGTCAATGGCTGGGGGCGGGTCAGCCTTGCGGGGGCTGCCGGGCGCAGGGCATGCTTCGCCGGAGCAAAGGGGGAGGGGTGGCTCTGATGGACAGGCGGAGCGTGGTGACCGCGGTGCTCTGCGCGGCGGTGGCGCTGGGCGCCTCCGCGGCCATGACGAAGGTGGTCCCGGCCGACGACGGCACGACCCCCGGGTCCACGAAAGCGGCCCCCATGGGGGCGCCGGCGCCCGACCGCCCGTCACCCGCCGCTCAGCCGTCCCGCCCGTCGCCGTCCCCGTCGGGGCCGCAACCGCAGTCGCAGTCGCAACCCCTCGAACAGCGTCAGCCCGCTGCCGGCGGGACCCCCGGGGCGTCGGTCTCACCCTCCGTGCCGGGCGGGCCCGCAGCCTTCGCCGGAGCGCTGTTCGAGGGCAGCGCGACCGGTGATCACTACTGCACGGCGACCGTCGTCCACAGCCCGGGGCGGAACCTGATCGCCACCGCCGGCCACTGCCTGCTCGCCGGCCGGGCGGGCGAAGGGGGAGCCTCCTTCGCACCCGCGTACGCGGACGGGCGGGCTCCGTACGGCACCTGGAGGATCGCGGAGGTCTTCGAGGACCCGCGCTGGTCGGACGGGACGGACGACGACTACGACCTGGCCTTCGCCCGGCTGGCCCCCGACGCCGAGGGCCGCGACATCGAGGACGTCACCGGCGCCGCCGTCCTGGACACCTCCGGCCGCACGGACGAGCAGGTCACGGTGACGGGCTACCCGTCGGGCCGCCAGGTCCCGCGCACCTGCGTGTCCCGGGCGGTACGGCTCAGCACCACGGAACAGCGCTTCGACTGCGCGGACTTCCCCACGGGAACGAGCGGCAGCGCGTGGATCGCCGCCGACGGAAGGATCATCGGCGTTCTGACCGGCGGCGACACGGACGACGTCTCGACGAGCACGATCCTGACCGACTACGCGGGGAAGCTGTACACGAGGGCGACGGGCGGTGCCGGCGGGGGCCGTTGAGGCGGCGCCGCCGCCCAGGCTGTCGGGGCCGGGCGGGGCGGGGCCGGGCCTGGCGGGGCCGGGCGGGGCGGCGTCGGGTGGTGGTCAGGCGAGCAGCCCCAGGTGCACCGGCTCGGTGGGGGCCTCGTGGAGCAGCTCGGCGAGGCGCGGCGGCCACAGCGGTTCACCGAGCGTGGCGAGGTTCTGCGGGGACAGCCAGCGCCAGTGGGCCTCGGGGTACTCCGGCACCGGATCGCGGTGCGGGCCGGTGGTCACGTAGATGTGCTCGTACTGGCGCACGGGGGTGCCCGTGTGCGTGAAGTCGTGCTCCCAGGTGCAGAGCAGCCGCTCCGGCTCCAGGTCGGTCCAGCCCGTCTCCTCCCGCAACTCCCGCCGCACGCAGTCCTCGGGCGTCTCCCCGGGATCGATACCACCACCGGGCGGCAGCCAGTGAATGCCGACTTCCACGTTGTTCTCACGGAAGAGGAACACGGACCCGGCGGGGTTGAGGACGACAATTCTCGCTGCTTGGCGTGGAGTTCGAGGCGAAGGGCGCATCAGACCAGCGTACGACGGGGGGTGCGGGGGGCGGGAGAGGTCGGATGGGGGCGGGCGGTGGGTCTGGGGGATTACGAGTGGGACGTCGTCCCGGTCCAGGCCGGGGAGCGTTTCTGGGTGAAGGCCCGGGCGCCTTCCGCGGCGGCGCTGGTGGCGAACACGGGAGTGCTGAGAGGGTCCTGGACGCAGTACGCGGCGTGATCGTCCAGGCCACGGGTGTTCTGGACGATCCGCTTCGTGATGCGGACGGCGTGGGGGGAGTGCTCCTGGATACGGGCGCTCAGGGAGAGGGCCGCTTCAAGGGCCTGGCCTTCGGGGGTGAGGCGGTTGACCAGGCCGTAACGGGCCGCGTCGGGGGCCGGCAGGGGAGCCGCGGTCAGGAGCATCTCCATGGCCACGTGGTACGGGAGCCGGCCGGGCAGACGGATCGCTCCGCCTTCGGCGGCGATGAGGCCGCGGGCCACCTCGGGCAGGGCGAAGAACGCGGTGTCGGCCGCGGTGATGAGGTCGCAGGCGAGAGCCAGCTCGAAGCCGCCCGCCACGGCCGCGCCCTCGACGGCGGCGATGAGCGGCTTGCGCAGCCGGGCCCGGGTCAGCCCCGCCAGCCCGCGCCCGGCGATGACGGGGACGCCTTCGGTGGGAAAGGCCTTGAGGTCCATGCCGGAGCAGAAGTGGCCCTCCGCGCCGGTGAGGATGCCGACGGCCAGCGAAGGATCGCCGTCCAGCCGGGTGAGGGCCGCGTCCAGGGCCTCGGCGAGGGGCCGGTCGACGGCGTTGCGGACGTGCGGCCGGTTGAGGGTGATGAGGAGGACGCCCGGGGCGGGTTCGGTCACGAGTACGGAGGGGTCGGGCATGCGGGGGGTGCTCCTGGGGGGAGTGGGTGGGCTGGGCTGGGGCGCGGTGGGCTGGGGTGATCCGGTGGACCTTGGGGAGGGTTCAGGTGCGTACCACCGGTAGCGCGGCCAGTCCGCGCATCACGCGGGTCGGCCGCCAGGGCAGTTCTTCGGCGGACTTGGCCAGTGCGACGCTGCCCAGGCGCTGGAGCAGGAGGGGGAGGGCGACCGCCCCTTCGAGGCGGGCCAACGCGGCGCCGATGCAGAAGTGGGCCCCGTAGCCGAAGGCGAGGTGGTCGTTGGGCGTCCGCCCGAGGTCGAGCCGGTCCGGCTCGGGGAAACGGTGGCCGTCCCGGTTCGCCGAGCCGATGAGCAGGCTGACGATGTCCCCCTGGCCGATCACCTGCCCGTGGAGGGTGATCGATTCTGCTGCGCAGCGGAAGGTGGCGTCCCGCACGGGGGAGTCGTAGCGCAGGAGCTCCTCCACGGCCGTGGTGACGGCATCGGGTGCCGTCACCCCTGTGAGCCGCGCGGCTTCGGCGGGGTTGCGGAGCAGGGCGAGCGTGCCGTTCCCGATGAGGTTCATGGTGGTGTCGTGTCCGACCAGCAGCAGCAGGTACGCGGTGGACCGCAGCTCCTCCTCGCTCATGGCGCCGCTCTCGTCGCTGGCCCGTACGAGCGCGCCCAGCAGGTCCACTCCGCTCTGCTCGCCGCCCGCCGTACGTTTCGTGGCGACGAGCCGGTCGAGCAGCGCGTGCAGCGCGCCTTCCACCCGTGCCGGATCCAGACCGGGAGCGGGCGCGATGGTGGCCATGAGGGTGTCGCGGGTCTCCGGGGTGTCCAGCTCCTCGGGGACACCGAGGATCGCGCAGATCATCCGGAAGGTGAGGGGCGCGGCGAAGTCCCCGATCACGTCCACGTGGACGTGGCCCTCGATCCGGTCGAGGAGCAGGTGCGCGGTGGCGGTGATGAAAGGTTCCAGCCGGGCGATGCGGCGGGGCACGAACGCCGTGTTCACCAGCGTCCGCAGCCGGGTGTGGTCCGGTGGATCGGCATGGACGAGATGCCGGTTCAGCCCGGCGGGCCCCGCCACGTAGCCGGGCACCCGCCCCGGGTCCTTGCTCAGCCGGTCGTCGGTGAGCAGCGCCCGGACGTCCGCGTAGCGGGAGACCTGCCACACGGTGGGGCGCCCGTCCCGGCGCTCCGGACGGACGGGTGCGTGGTGGCGCAGCCAGGCGAAGTAGGGGTACGGGTCCCGAACCCGCGCGGCCAGGAGGTTGGGGGGTGGGGAGGGGAGGGGCGCAGACGGCACGGAAGCTCCGGAATCGGCAGTCAGGACGGACACCGGTTCAACGGGCATGTGCGTGAGGAGGATGCGGATGTACGGGGGTGGGGTGGCTGGGGTGGCTGCTTGAGCTGCGGGTTCGTGCTTGGCTGCGTGGGGTTCCGGGGGGAGCCCGGCAGTCCAGTGTCCTTTCGGTGCGGGCCGGTCCCTCAAGGGCGCTCCCTGCGGTCGCGTCGCTTCGCGATGGCCTTCGGCCACCCTTGACCGACCGACCCACCCCGAAACGCCACAAGACTTCCGGGATCCCCCCGAGGAACGGCCGGGAGGGAGGAGAGGGAGGAGCGGCCTTGTCGCGGATGCGCAGCCCCCTTCGGCCAGTGGGCATCTGGACACCGCCCCGGCAGGACCGTGACCTCAGCCAGTACGGACGCGGAGGGCGATCGGAGCATCCAGGGACGGGCGTCTGGACACCCTTCCCGAGACCGTCGCCCGCCACCCAGAGTGAGAGGACGACATGGACCCCTCTGGATGTCGGGGGGCGCGACAGATCGCTACACACTGCCACTCGGCTCAGCGACTACCGACCGGCCGTGGCTGATCTAGCGGGCTGGTGCGCCGGAGGGACGAGAAGGCGGTGGGCTGATCGGCGGACGGAAAAGCAGTGGACAGCCCCCATGGGCTGGGTGAGCATCGCCGCGATGAGCAATGAACTTCTCCCCAAGCGCGTCCGTTTCGTCAAGCTCAACGCCAAGGCCCTGCGGGCCCTTGCCGATGGCGACTTGGCAGGTGGCAGCGCCGAGGCCGGTGTGGCCCTGGACGAATACTTCGTATCCGACCGTGCCCGCTGGATCTTCGGCTATCGCGCCGACCAGCACGCCAAGGACCCGTCCGCCGCGCCCTGGACCACCCGGGCCGCAGTGTCGGAGCCGGACGGGACCGTCATCGGCGACGCGGGGTTCCACGGCCCGCCGGACGAAGCCGGCGTGGTCGAGATCGGCTACAGCGTCGTGTCCACCTACCGCCGCCAGGGCTACGCCCGCGCCATGCTGACCGCCCTCCTGGCCAGAGCCGCCGAAGAACCCGAGGTCAGGACCGTCCGCGCCACCATCCGGTCTGACAACACGGCCTCCCTGGCCGCCATCGCGGGTTTCGGCTTCACCCGCGTAGCCGAGCGGGGAAACGAGACCGACGGAATCGACCTCGTCTTTGAACGCCCCGCAAACCCCCTCTAGATCAGCCCCCTCTTCCGCTAGATCAGCCACGGCCGGTCGGTAGTCGCTGAGCCGAGTGGGAGTGTGTAGCGATCTGTCGCGCCCCCCGACCCCAAGGGCATGTATGTCCCCCTTGCGCTCGTGTTGGCGGGCGACAGTCTCGGGAAGGGTGTCCAGACGCCCGTCCCTGGATGCTCTGATCGCCCCGCGCCCTAGGTTCTGGCTGAGGTCACGGTCCTGCCGGGGCGGTGTGTGGATGCCCACTGGCCGGAGGGGGCTGCGCATGGCCGACGAGGCCGCTCCTCCCCACGTCTCCCTCCCGGCCGTTCCTCGGGGGGATCCCGGAAGTCTTGTGGCGTTTCGGGGTGGGTCGGTCGGTCAAGGGTGGCCGAAGGCCATCGCGAAGC
>NZ_JBSFDF010000016.1:0-32195 GCF_053593795.1 Streptomyces sp. NPDC002104
TCACCACCCGCCCCCCCCCCACACCCCCCCCACACCCCCCCCCCGCCGGCGCTTGAGGCGCAGGGGCCCGGGGACTGGTCCCCGGCAACGGCGCCGCACCCGGCCCCCCGGTCACCCCCCGACCCCCGCGAACCGCGCAGGAGAGAAGGCCGTCGGGTCCATGACGGAACCCACCCCCGTCAGCGCCGCAGCGATCAGCACCCCCGTAGCCGGCGCCAGCCCGATGCCCGCGCCCTCGTGGCCACAGGCGTGGAACAGCCCCGGGACCCGCGGGTCCGGACCGATCGCCGGGAGGTGGTCCGGCAGGTAGGGCCGGAAGCCGTGGTAGGCGCGCAGGACGCGCACGTCCGCCAGGACGGGGAAGAGCGCCGCCGCCCGCACCGCCAGCCGCCGCAGCGCCTCCGTGGACAACGACCGGTCGAAGCCGACCCGTTCCCGCGTGGCGCCGATCAGGACCGGCCCCGCCGGAGTGCCCTCGACCACCGCCGAGGACTGCAGCGCCGCGGACCCGCTCGCGACGTCCGCGATGTAGTCCGCGGCGTAGACCTTGTGTCGCACCACCCTCGGCAGCGGCTCCGTCACCAGGACGAACCCCCGCCGGGGCAGCACCGGAAGCACGACTCCGGCCAGCGCGGCCACCGCCCCGCCCCAGGTGCCGGCCGCGTTGACCACCGCCGGGGCGAGGAGCTCGCGGCGGCCCGTGCGGACTCCGCGGAGCTCGCCGCCCGGGCCGCGGAGCAACTCCGTGACCTCCTCACCGAGGTGGACCTCCACGCCCGCCCCGGCCAGGAGCCGCGCCGCCGCCTGCGCCGGCTGGACCTGCGCGTCCTGCGGGTAGAGGAAGCCGCCCGCCAGGTCCGGGGCGAGGTGGGGCTCCACCTCGCGCAGCTCTCCCGGTCCCACCTCCACCGCGTCGACCCCGGCCGCGCGCTGGCCGTCCGCGAAGCCCCGCAGGGCCTTCACGGTGGCCTCGTCCGCGGCGACGACCAGGCCGCCCTTGGCCTCGTACTCGATCTCCCGCGGGAGTTCGAGCGCGAGCTCGCGCCAGAGCCGCGCCGACAGCAGCGCGAGGTCCAGCTCGGGGCCCGCCTCCTTGTCGGAGACGAGCAGGTTGCCTTCGCCGGCGCCGGTCGTGCCGCCGGCGACCGGGCCGCGGTCGACGACGGCCACGCGGAGTCCGGCGCGCGCCGCGTAGTACGCGCACGCGGCTCCGACGACGCCGGCGCCGATGATCACGAGGTCCGGGGATTGTCTGGGCACGACAGTAATATGTCACATTTCCTTGGGAGGGAACAGAGCGGAACGGAGCGGAAACCGGGGGAGAGCGGAACCGGGCGGAACGGCCCGGAACAGAGCCGGCCGAGCTCAGCCGCGCAGCGGCCCCTCGCAGCGGTAACCCGCCGTACCCGCCACCCGGTTGGTCCAGATGCCCAGCGCCCCGAAGGAGCAGTAGGGACGTGCGCACGGCTCTGTGGTGCGACACCAAGTACTCCTGGCTGGAGGGGCGGTGGGGGTGGCGGGCGGAACTGCCCTGCGTCGCGCGGCGTTTGGCGGGGACGAACGGGCGGGATGTGAGCTGTAACATAGTAATGTGAAATTGCACTGACAAGACCTGTGCGCCCACCCGTTCGCATCTTCCCGAGGGAGCCCCTGTGACCGACACCCCCTCCCGCCCCACCACCGGGCTCAACATCGGCAGTCACGACCTGCCCGTATCGGCCGAGTTGTCCCGCTTCATGGCGTCGGACTGGGCGGCCTCCCCCCTGCCGGACGCCGCTCGCGTGCCCTCGTACGCCGTCACCCCGGCCCGCCGCGCACGGCTCTCGGCCCGCTTCCCCGGCGAGCGGCTGATCATCCCCGCGGGCGAGCTGAAGGTCCGCAGCCACGACTGCGACCACCGCTTCCGTCCGCACAGCGCGTACGCCTGGCTGACCGGGCTCACCGGCGAGGACCAGGTCGGCCACGTCCTGGTCCTGGAGCCGGCCGGCCCGCACGGACACGAGGCCGTCCTGTACCTGCGCCCGCGCTCACCGCGCACCGGGGGCAACGAGGAGTTCTACCGCGACCGCCGCTACGGGGAGTTCTGGGTCGGCCGCCGCCCCGACCTCGCGGAGGCCGAGCGGCTCTCCGGCATCCGCTGCGCCCACCTGGACGCGCTGGGCTCCCCGGCGGGCCGCAACGCCGCCGCGGACCCGGAGCTCGCCGCCGCCCTCTCCGAACTGCGCCTGGTCAAGGACGCCTGGGAGGTGGCCGAGCTGCAGCTCGCCGTCGACCACACCGCCGCCGGGTTCGAGGACGTCGTACGGGACCTCCCACGCGCGCTGGCCCATCCGCGCGGCGAGCGCTGGATCGAGGGGGTCTTCAACCGCCGCGCCCGCGCCGAGGGCAACGGCACGGGCTACGAGACGATCGCCGCGTCGGGCGCGCACGCCTGCGTGCTGCACTGGATCCGCAACGACGGCCGGCTGAACCCGGACGAACTTTTGCTGATGGACGCGGGCGTGGAGACCGACGGCCTCTACACGGCGGACATCACCCGCACCCTCCCGCTGTCGGGCCGGTTCTCCCCCGTCCAGCGACAGGTGTACGAGCTGGTCCTGGCCGCACAGGACGCGGGCATGGCAGCCCTGCGGCCGGGCGCGAGCTTCCGCGAGTTCCACCGGGCCGGGATGCGGGTGATCGCGGAGGGGCTGGCGGAGTGGGGGGTGCTCAAGCACGCCGAGGGCGATCTGCACCGGCGCTACACCCTGTGCAGCAGCGGGCACATGCTCGGGCTCGACGTGCACGACTGCGCGAAGGCGCGCGCCGACACGTACCTGGACGGGGTCCTGGAAGAGGGCCAGGTCCTCACCGTGGAGCCGGGCCTCTACCTCCAGCCCGACGACGAGACCCTCCCGCCGGAGCTGCGCGGCATCGGCGTCCGCATCGAGGACGACCTGGTGATCACGGCCGAGGGTGCCCGGCTGATGTCGGGCGCCCTGCCGCGCACGGTGGCGGGCATCGAGGAGTGGATGGGGAACCTGCTGGAGGAGGGCGGCCGCTAGCGGGCCGCCGGGCGGGCGCGAGGTCCCGGCGCGGTCCACCGCGCCCGGGCTTCGCGCCCCGCCGTTCAGCCGGTCGCCGCTCGGTCAGTTGCGGTGGCCACCGCCACCGCCACCGCCGCCACCACCGCCGCCGCCGTTCCAGCCTCCGCCGCCACCGTCGCCGCCACCACCACCGCCGCCGTTCCAGCCTCCGCCGCCACCGTCGCCGCCACCGCCGCCGCCGCCGTTCCAGCCTCCGCCGTCACCGCCGCCGTCACGCCAGTTGTTGCCGCTGTCGTGGTTCCAGTTGCCGTTGTCGCGGTCGTGGTTCCAGCTGTCGTTGTTGTTCCAGCTGTCGTGCCCGCTGTCACGCCAGTTGTCGTTGCTCCAGTTGCTGTTGTTCCAGTTGCTGTGCGAACTGCCGTTGCCCCAGTCGTTGTTGTCCCAGCACCAACTGGGGCGGTCCCCGCGCGAGGTGTCGCAGCAGTAGCGCCACCAGTCGTCCCCGCGCCAGTCACTGCCGCGCCAGTTCGAACACCGGTCGTACGTCTGCGGAAGGCTGGAGGCAAAGGCACTGCTCACGGGCATCAGGCCGAGCGTGATCCCGGCGGCCCCTGTCACGGCTGCCGCAATGAACCCACGGCGCATCGTCATACACCTCCGAGAGGAAGGGTGAATAGCCCGGATTTCTCCGTTTATCAGGCATTTACACCCTCCACCCTCCCCTGCCCACTGTCAAAGCCACCCGCACGGCACCCGCGCCCACCAGCGAAAAGGCCTACGGGAGCACCGCCAGCCCGTCCAGCTCGACCAGCGCCGCCTCGTCCCACAGCCGGACCACGCCCACGACCGCCATCGCCGGATAGTCCCGGCCCGCCAACCGGCGCCAGATCCGGCCCAGTTCGGGGGCGCAGTCCCGGTAGCCGGCCACGTCCACGGCGTAGACCGTGACCCGTGCCAGATCGGCCGGGGAGCCTCCCGCCCCCTCCAGTGCGGCCAGCAGGTTCGCCAGCGCCTGTTCGAACTGCTGCGGCAGCGTCGCTCCCACCACCTTCCCCGCGCCGTCGAGGGCCGTCTGCCCCGCGAGGAACACCAGCCGGCCCCCGCTCGCGACGACGGCGTGCGAGAAGCCCGCCGCCGGGGACAGCTCCGGCGGGTTGATCCGCTCCAGGCTCACGCCTCCCCCACCTCCCGCGCCCCCAGCGCCTCCCGGGCCCCCAGAGCCTCATGGGCCTCCCGGGCCTCCCGGTAGAGCTCCTTCGCGATGATCGTGCGCTGCACCTCGCTCGCCCCCTCGTAGATCCTCGGTGCCCGTACCTCCCGGTACAGGTGTTCCAGCAGGTGTCCCCGGCGCAGCGCGGCCGCCCCGTGCAGTTGCACGGCGTGGTCGACGACGTACTGGGCCGTCTCCGTGGCCAGCAGCTTCGCCATGGCCGCCCGGCGCGGTACCTGCGGGGAGGCCGCGTCCGCGTCGTAGGCCTCCGCCGCCGCGTACACCAGGAGCCGGGCCGCCTCGGTCCGGGTGGCCATCTCGGCGACCCGGTGCGCCACGGCCTGGAGGTCGCCCAGCACCCCGCCGAAGGCCGTACGGGCGGCCGTGTGCGCCACCGTGGCGTCGAGGGCCGCCCTGGCCATCCCGACGGCGAAGGCGCCCACGCTGGGGCGGAAGAGGTTCAGGGTGTCCATCGCCACCCGGAAGCCCCGGCCCGGCTCCCCCAGCAGGTCGGCCGGGCCCACCGGGACCCCGTCGAAGGCGAGCGCGCCGATCGGGTGCGGGGAGAGCATGTCGAGGGGCTCCCCCGTGAGCCCCGGCCGGTCGGCGGGGACCAGGAAGGCGCTGACCCCCCTGGCGCCCGGGCCCTCGCCGGTGCGGGCGAAGACGGTGTAGAAATCGGCCTCGGGGGCGTTGGAGATCCAGCACTTCTCCCCGCTGAGCCGCCAGCCACCGCCCCCGCCACCGCCGCCGCCTCCGCCTCCGCCACCACGGCCCCCCTCCGGCGCCGCTTCGAGCGCCAGCGCCCCCGCGTCCGACCCGGCCCCCGGCTCGCTCAGCGCGAAGGCCGCCACCGTGCGGCCGGCCCGCACCCCGGGCAGCCAGCGCTCGCGCTGGGCCTCGCTGCCCGAGCGCAGGACCGGGTAGGCGCCCAGTCCCTGGAGGGCGAGGGCCGTCTCCGCCTCCGTACAGCCGTAGGCGAGGGATTCGCGCAGCAGGCACAGCTCCAGCGCGCCCGAGGTGAAGACCCGCTCCAGCAGCCCCTCTTCGCCCAGTGCGGCCAGCAGCGGCCGGTTGACCCGGCCCGGCTCCCCCTTCTCCGCCAGCGGCCGCAGCCGCCGCGCTGCCAGTGCGCGCAGCCGCGCGCACCACTCCTCCTGGTCCGCTCCGAGCGCGAATCCCGTGAATCGGGTCATCCGTATGCCCCAGCCTCTATCGCGTCCTGTTGACTCCCGTCACCATGACGATACGCTCGTGCTGCGTTCGTACGGCCCGGCTCTTCCACTTCGGTCCACAGTCCATACGCAGGGTCCGGCCCCCACCCGGGGTGCGGGCCGTCGCAAGGGGGCGAACCCGCCTTGGAGCTCAAGCCTTCCGCTCACCGAGACACCTTCGCGCGCGATCACCTGCCGCCCGCGCACGCCTGGCCGCGGCTCCTCTTCGAACTCCCCGCTCTGGCCTACCCCGACCGCCTCAACTGCGGGGTGGAGCTGCTCGACGCCACCATCGCCCGGCTGGGCCCCGACCGGCCGGCCTTCCGCGGCGCGGACGGGTCGGTGTGGACGTACGGGGAGCTGCACGCCCGCGTGGACCGGCTCGCGCACGTGCTCACCACCGATCTCGGTGTCGTCCCCGGCAACCGCGTGCTCCTGCGCGGCCCGACCGGCCCCTGGCTCGCCGCGTGCTGGCTGGCGGTGATGAAGGCGGGCGCGGTGGCCGTCACCGTCCTGGCCCAGCAGCGGGCGCAGGAGCTGGCCACGGTGTGCGCGATGGCCCGGGTGAGCCACGCCCTGTGCCAGGCGGAGGTGGTGGACGACCTGGTGAAGGCGCAGGTTCCCGGGCTGCGGATCACCGCGTACGGTGGCGCGGCCCCGGACGACCTGCTGCGGCTGGCACAGGCCGAACGCCACGCGGACCCCTTCCCGGCGGTGGAGACCTCCGCCGACGACGTGGCGCTGATCGCCTTCACCTCGGGCACCACCGGGCGCCCCAAGGGCTGCATGCACTTCCACCGCGATCTGCTCGCGGTGGCCGACACCTTCTCTCAGGAGGTGCTGCGCCCCCGCCCCGAGGACGTCTTCGCGGGCAGTCCGCCGCTCGGCTTCACCTTCGGCCTGGGCGGGCTGGTGGTCTTCCCGCTGCGGGCCGGGGCCTCGTCGCTGCTGCTGCCGGACGGCTCCCCCCGCACGCTGCTGCCCGCGCTGGCCGAGCACCGGGTGTCGGTGCTGTTCACCGCGCCCACCGCGTACCGGTCGATGCTGGACACGCTGGGCCCGTACGACACCGGCGCCTACGACCTCTCCGCGCTGCGCCGCTGCGTCTCGGCGGGCGAGAACCTGCCGGCCGCCACCTGGCGGGCCTGGTACGAGCGCACGGGCCTGCGGATCATCAACGGGATCGGCGCCACCGAGCTGCTGCACATCTTCATCTCGGCGGCCGACGAGGACATCCGTCCCGGTACGACCGGCCGCGTGGTGCCGGGCTGGGAGGCCCGGGTGGTGGACGAGGCCGGGATGCCGGTCGCGGACGAGGTGCCGGGGCTGCTGGCCGTACGGGGGCCGGTGGGCTGCCGCTACCTGGCCGACCCGCGGCAGGGCGAGTACGTACGGGACGGCTGGAACCTCACGGGCGACACCTACGTCCGCGACGCGGAGGGCTACTTCCGCTACGTGGCCCGGGCCGACGACATGATCATCTCCGCGGGGTACAACATCGCGGGCCCGGAGGTCGAGGAGGCCCTGCTGCGCCATCCCGACGTGCTGGAGGCGGCCGTGGTCGGCCGCCCCGACGAGCGGCGCGGGCAGATCGTGGTCGCGTACGCGGTCCCCCGACAGGGCGCGGTCCTCACCGAGGACGCCCTGCGCACCTTCATGCGCAGCGAGCTCGCCCCCCACAAGTGCCCGCGCACCTTCGTGTTCCTGCCCGCCCTGCCGCGGACGGCCACGGGGAAGCTGCAACGCTTCCGGCTGCGCGATCAAGGAGAGCATTTAGAGTGAAGCCGTGGTCGAGCAGCACACCCCGCGATCCCTGATCGTCACGTTCTACGGTGCCTACGGGCGGGCCTTCCCGGGCCCGGTCCCGGTGTCCGCGCTGATCCGCCTGCTGGGCGCGGCCGGCGTGGACGCGCCGTCCGTCCGCTCGTCGGTGTCCCGGCTGAAGCGGCGCGGCTTCCTGCTGCCCGCGCGCACCGAGGACCGCGCGGCGGGGTACGAGCTCTCCGCGGAGGCCCGCCGGCTCCTGGAGGACGGCGACCGGCGGATCTACGGGGCCACCCGCCCGGCGGAGTCCCAGGAGTGGCTGCTGGCCGTCTTCTCCGTCCCGGAGCAGGAGCGGGCCAAGCGGCACCTGCTGCGCTCCCGGCTCGCCGGGCTCGGCTTCGGCGCGGTGGCGCCCGGCGTGTGGATCGCCCCCGCGCAACTGGACGGGGAGACCCGCCGCACCCTGGAGCGGCTGCACCTGACGGCGTACGTGGAGCTCTTCCGCGGCGCCCACCTGGGCTTCGCCCCGACGGCGGAGTCGGTGGCGCGCTGGTGGGACCTGGCGGCGCTGGCCAAGCAGCACGAGGAGTTCCTCGACCTCCACGAGCCCGTGCTGCGGGCGCTGCAGACGGGCACGGCCGCCCCCGCCCCGGAGGCCGCCTACCGCGGCTACCTGCTCGCCCTGGACACCTGGCGCCGGCTCCCGTACGCCGACCCGGGGCTGCCGCGCGGGCTGCTCCCCGCGGACTGGCCCGGCGACCGCTCGGCGGCGGTCTTCGCGGAGCTGCACGAGCGGCTGCGGGACCTGGGGGCCGGCTTCGTGGAGCCGTAGCGGTGACCGGGACGGCGCGAAAGGGGGTGTACCGCGCGCCGGACACGGGCGATCATGTGCCATGACATGGACCTTCACCCCTGACCTGGCGGCCTGGCTGGCCGTCGTGCGCCCCGCGGTGGCGGCGCAGCCCGTGCCCAACACCCAGCTGGTCACGGTCATCGACGCGCTGGAGCGGCAGGGCCCCGGCGCCTACGGGTCCGAGCCGCCCTTCTTCGGTTCGTGGACCGGTGCCGACGGGCTGGTCGCCGGCGCCGTCGTCCAGTGCCCGCCGCACCCGCTGCTGATCGGCGCACTGCCCGCGCAGGCGGTCCGCGACCTGGGGGCGGCGCTCGCCTCCGACCCGCTGCTCGCCGGGGTCGACGCGCTCAACGCCCGCCGCGACGACGCGCGGGAGCTGGCCGTCTCCTGGGGGAAGCCCACCGAGATCGTGGAGGAGACCCGCCTCTACCGGCTCGCGGGGCTGCTCGCCCCCGATCCCGCCCCGGCCGGGCGGGCCCGCGCCGCCGCGGAGGCGGACCTTCCGCTGCTCGTGGACTGGGTCAACGCCTTCAAGCAGGAGTCCGGCGAGGGCGGCGCCGCCTCCGAGGCGGCCCTGCGCGACCGGTTCTCGTACGGCGGGATGCTGCTCTGGGAGGACGCCGGCGCGCCCGTCTCGCTGGCCGGGTTCTTCCGGCCGGTCGGCGCCGTGACCCGGATCGGCCCGGTCTACACCCCGCCGGAGCTGCGCGGCCGCGGGTACGCCGCCGGGGTCACGCACGCCGCCACGGAGGCGGCGCACGCGGCCGGGGCCGCGGAGGTGCTGCTCTTCACCGACCTGGCGAACCCCACCAGCAACCGCGTCTACCAGCGCCTGGGCTACACCCCGGTCGAGGACCGGGTGGAGGTGGCCCTGGCCTGAGCACCCCGGCGGACGGCGAGGAACCGCTCGGACCCCGGCGTTCGTGGCCGCCGCCATCCGCCACCCGCACGGCTTCCGGCGCCGCCTCGTGCGGAGCCCGGCCCGGCCTAGCCGCGGCCCGTCGGCGGCTTGCGGCTGCCCGCGAGGTAGGGGGCGGGCCAGGGCGCCGCCGCGCCGGTGTAGGACTGGTCGGCGGCCGCGTGCAGGGTCCAGTGCGGGTCGTAGAGGTGGGGGCGGCCCAGCGCGCAGAGGTCCGCGCGGCCGGCCAGCAGCAGGGAGTTGACGTCGTCCCAGGAGGAGACCGCCCCGACCGCGATCACCGGGACGTTCAGGGCGTTGCGGATCCGGTCGGCGTACGGGGTCTGGTACGCGCGTCCGTACTCGGGGGTCTCCTCCGCGACGACCTGGCCGGTCGAGACGTCGATGGCGTCCGCGCCGTGGGCCGCGAAGGCGCGGGCGATGGCCACCGCCTCCTCGGGCGAGGTGCCGCCGGGCGCCCAGTCGGTGGCCGAGAGGCGGACCGTCATCGGCCGCTCCGCCGGCCAGACGGCGCGGACCGCGTCGAAGACCTCCAGCGGGAAGCGGAGCCGGTTCTCCAGCGAACCGCCGTAGGCGTCGGTGCGCCGGTTGGTCAGCGGGGAGAGGAAGCCGGAGAGCAGGTAGCCGTGCGCGCAGTGCAGCTCCAGCAGGTCGAAGCCGCTGCTCGCGGCCCGGACGGCGGCCGCGGCGAAGTCGGAGCGGACGGCGGCGAGGTCGGCGGCGCCCATGGCCCGCGGCATCGCCGAGACCCCGGGGCGGTAGGGCAGCGCGGAGGCGGCCATCAGGGGCCAGTTCCCCTCGGGCAGCGGGGCGTCCATGCCCTCCCACATCACCCGGGTCGAGCCCTTGCGGCCCGAGTGGCCGAGCTGGACGCCGAGCGCGGTGCCGGGCGCCGAGGTGTGCACGAAGTCGGCGATCCGCGCCCAGGCCGCCGCCTGCGCGGCGGTGTAGAGGCCCGTGCAGCCCGGGGTGATCCGGCCCCCGGGGCTGACGCACACCATCTCGGTCATCACCAGGGCGGCCCCGCCCAGCGCCCGCGCGCCGAGGTGCACCAGGTGGAAGTCGCCCGGTACGCCCTCACCGCCCGCCGCGGAGGCCGGGGCTGGGGCTGTGGCTGGGGCCGGGGCCCCTCCCCCGGCTGAATACATGTCCATCGGGGACACCACGACCCGGTTGCGCAGGGTCAGTCCCCGCAGGGTGAACGGGGTGAACATCGGCGGGGTTCCCGCCTCCTCCACAGCCCCGTCCGGGCCGCCCGCCGGCGCCTGCGGGCAGCCGAACTCGCGCTCCACGGCCCGGGTGAAGCGCGGATCGCGCAGCCGCAGGTTGCCGTGGGTGACCCGCAGGCTGCGGGTGAGGAGGTTGAAGGCGAACTGCCGGGCGGGCTGCTCCACGTACCCGGTGAGCTCCTCGAACCAGCGCATGCTGGCGGCCGCCGCCCGCTGGGTGGAGGCCACGGCCGGGCGCCGCGCGGCCTCGTAGGCGGCCAGCGCCGCCGGGACGTCGGCCTCGGACTCCACCGCCCGCGCCAGCGCGAGCGCGTCCTCGACCGCCAGTTTGGTGCCGGATCCGATCGAGAAGTGCGCGGTGTGGGCGGCGTCGCCGATGAGCACCGTGTTGCCGTGCGACCAGCGCGCGTTGGTCACCGTACGGAACTGCGTCCAGGCCGAGCCGTTGCCCCGCAGCGGCCGTCCGCGCAGGGCCTCGGCGAAGATCTTCGCGCAGCGCGCCGCGGATTCCGCCTCGTCGCAGAGGTCGAAGCCGGCGGCCCGCCAGACCTCCTCGCGCATCTCGACGATCACGGTGGAGGAGTCGGCCGCGTACGGGTAGGCGTGCAGTTGCATGACCCCGTGCTCGGTCTCCGCGATCTCGAAGCGGAAGGCCTCGAAGGGGAAGTCGGCGGCCAGCCAGATGTACCGGCAGCGCCCGCCCGCCAGCACGGGCCCGTAGTGCTGGGCCGCGGCCTCGCGGATCCGGCTGTGCACCCCGTCGGCCGCCACCACCAGGTCGTACGAGGCGGCGAGCGCCCCGGGGGCGGGGGCCGGGGTGCGGAAGCGGAGCCGGACCCCGAGGCCCGCGCAGCGCTCGTGCAGGATCTCCAGGAGCCGGCGCCGCCCGAGCGCGGCGAACCCGTGGCCGCCGGAGGTGAGCAGCCGGCCGCGGTGCACGATGTCGATGTCGTCCCAGCGGACGAACTCGGCGCTCAGGGCGGCGTGGACCACGGCGTCGGCCGCTTCGATGCCGCCGAGGGTCTCGTCGGAGAGGACCACCCCGAAGCCGAAGGTGTCGTCGGGGGCGTTCTTCTCCCACACGTCCACCGCGTGGCCCTGGCGGGCCAGCAGCGCGGCGGCGTACAGCCCGCCCGGGCCGCCGCCGGCCACGGCGACCCGCAGGGGTGCGCTCTCCCGGCCGGTGCCCGTCGCGCCGGTGCTCATGGGACTACCTGCCCTTCCACTGGGGCGGGCGCTTCCCGGTGAAGGCCGCGTGGAACTCCCGGTAGTCCTCGCCGTTCATCAGCAGGGCCTGGGTGTTCGCGTCGAGTTCCACCGAGGCGGCGAGCGGCATGTCGAGCTCGGCGGTCAGCAGCGCCTTGGTCTGCGCGTACGCGAGGGCCGGACCGGCGGCGAGGTGCGCGGCGAGCTCCGCCGCCCGTACGGAGGCCTTGCCCTCCTCGGTGACCTCGCTGAGCAGCCCGATCCGCTCGGCCTCCGGGGCCCTGACCTGCTCCCCCAGCATCAGCAGCCGGGTGGCGTGGCCGAGCCCGACGACGCGGGGCAGCAGGTACGCGGCGCCCATGTCCCCGCCGGAGAGGCCGACCCGGGTGAAGAGGAAGGCGAAGCGGGCGGTGGGGTCGGCGATGCGGAAGTCGGCGGCGAGCGCGATGACGGCCCCGGCGCCGGCGGCGACGCCGTGGACGGCGGCGACGACCGGGAAGGGGCATTCGCGCAGGGCGCGCACGACCTGTCCGGTCATCCGGTTGAAGTCGAGGAGCTGGGCGGTGTCCATGGCCAGGGTGGCGCCGATGATCTCGTCGACGTCGCCTCCGGAGCAGAAGCCGCGCCCTTCGCCGCCGAGCACGAGGGCGCGTACGGACCGCTCCCTGGACAGTTCGGCGAGCAGGTCGCGCAGGTCGGCGTAGGCGCCGAAGGTGAGCGCGTTGAGCTTCTCGGGGCGGTCGAGGGTGACGGTGGCGACGCCGTCCCGCCGGTCCACCCGGAGGTGGTTCCAGCGTTCGGTCGCGGGTGTGGAACCGAGGAAGGGACTCACCCTCCCGAAGGTATCACCGGTCCATGACTGTCGTCAGGGAAGCGCGATAACTGGGGGCCCGTGCCGCGGCCCGGAGGCCACGCGCCCCGAAGGTCCCGAGCCGGGGTGTCCGACGTCCCTTGCGATCACGTCGGGGTGCCCTACAGCCGAACATTTCCACTTCGTATCGTTGAAAACAGGATTTCCCCCGTCCCTGCGACCCCACGGAAAGGACGGCCCGCCTTGTCCGACCCATCCGCCTGGCGGATAGCCCTGCCGCACACGACAGCGGCCGTACCCATCGCCCGCGCCCTCATCCGTACGGCCCTCGCCGACATCGACGCGCCCGCCGACAGCGACACCGCCGAACTCCTCACCGCCGAACTGGTCGCCAACGCCGTGGAGCACACCCCGGGCGACGCCCCCATCGAGCTCGTCGTGGAACTGCTGGCGAACGGCTGCCAGGTCGAGGTCCACGACGGGGACCCGCAGCCCCCCGCCGACCTGACCGCGCCGGGCCGGGACGACGCCCACCCCGACCCCTGGCAGGAGCACGGCCGCGGCCTGCTGCTGATCCGGACCCTGAGCTCGGCCTGCGGTCACCGCGCCACCCCGCACGGCAAGGCCGTCTGGTTCACCCTGCCGTCCCGGCCGGCGCTCTAGCGCCCGCCCTTCCGCCACCGGCTCTCCGCCCGGCCCCGCCGCATGACTATGCGGCCGGCCCCGCGAGGGTGGCGACGAGCACGGCCTTGATGGTGTGCAGCCGGTTCTCCGCCTCGTCGAAGACGACGGAGTGCCTGGACTCGAACACCTCGTCCGTCACCTCCAGCGACTCCAGCCCGTGCCGCTCGTGGATCTCCCGGGCCACCTTCGTACCGAGATCGTGGAACGCCGGCAGGCAGTGCATGAACTTCACCTCCGGGTTCCCGGTGGCGCGCAGCACGTCCATGGTGACGGCGTACGGGCTCAGCGCCTCGATCCGCTCGTCCCAGACGTCCTTGGGCTCCCCCATGGACACCCAGATGTCGGTCACCACGAAGTCGGCCTGCGCGACGCCCTCGGCGAGGTCCTCGGTGAGGGTGATCCGGGCGCCGCTGGCGGCCGCCAGCTCGCGGGCCGCGGCCACCACGGGCTCGGCCGGCCAGTAGTGCCGCGGCGCGACGATCCGTACGTCCATGCCGAGCAGGGCGCCCGTCACCAGGTAGGAGTTGCCCATGTTGAAGCGGGCGTCGCCGAGGTAGGCGAAGGCGATCCGCTCCAGGGGCTTGGCGCAGTGCTCGGTCATCGTGAGCACGTCGGCCAGCATCTGGGTGGGGTGCCAGTCGTCGGTGAGCCCGTTGAAGACGGGCACGCCCGCGTGGGCGGCGAGCTGGTCGACGGTGTCCTGGGCGTCGCCCCGGTACTGGATGCCGTCGAACATCCGGCCCAGCACCCGCGCCGTGTCCCTGACCGATTCCTTGTGGCCCATCTGGGAGCCGGCGGGATCGAGGTACGTGGTGTGGGCACCCTGGTCGGCGGCGGCGACCTCGAAGGCGCAGCGGGTGCGCGTGGAGGTCTTCTCGAAGATCAGGGCGATGTTCTTGCCCACGAGGCGGCGCCGCTCGGCCCCGGCCTTCTTCTCCGCCTTCAGTGCGGCGGCGAGCTCGACCAGGCCGCGGAACTCGGCGGCGGTGAAATCGAGCTCCTTGAGGAAACTGCGGCCGACAAGATCGGTGGCCATGGGGGCACTCCAGAGTCACGGTGACAGGGGATGCTGGAAGTCTATACGACGGCCTGTATTGATATACAGCGCCTTTCGTCTGCGGACCCCGCCCCATCCCCCGCCCCCGCACCCCGGCCGGTCAGGTCACGGCGTCCCGCTCCACCGGGCAGCTCATGCAGCGCGGCCCGCCCCGCCCCCTCCCCAGCTCACTGCCCGGGATCTCGATCACCTCGATGCCCTGCTTGCGCAGGTGGGTGTTGGTCGTGACGTTGCGCTCGTACGCGACGACCACGCCCGGCTCCACGGCCAGCACGTTGCAGCCGTCGTCCCACTGCTCCCGCTCGGCGGCGTGCACGTCCTGGGTCGCCGTGAGCACCCGGACCGCGTCGAGCCCGAGGGCGGCGGCGATGGCCCGGTGCATGTGCTCCGGCGGGTGGTCGGTCACCTTCAGCTCGCTCGGCCCGCCGCCGGGCTCGATCGTGTAGGACCGCAGCATGCCCAGGCCCGCGTACTGGGTGAACGTGTCCCCGTCGACCATCGTCATCACCGTGTCCAGGTGCATGAACGCCCGGCTCTTGGGCATGTCGAGCGCCACGATCGTGGTCGCCGACCCCGCGGCGAACAGCCCGCGCGCCAGCATCTCCACCGCCTGCGGGGTGGTCCGCTCGCTCATCCCGATCAGCACGGCGCCGTTGCCGATGACCAGGACGTCGCCGCCCTCGATGGTGGACGGGTAGTCGGCTTGCCCCTGGGACCAGGTGTGGAAGGGCCCCGACCCGGTGAAGAGCGGATGGTGCTTGTAGATGGCCTCGAAGTGCACGGTCTCGCGCTGCCGCGCCGGCCAGCGCATCGCGTTGATGGACACCCCGTCGTAGATCCAGGCGGAGGTGTCCCGGGTGAAGAGGTGGTTGGGCAGCGGCCCCAGCAGGAAGCCGTCCAGGTCCAGGGCGTGGAAGCGGACCGACACCGGCTCCGCGTGCCGCTCCAGGAACTCCCGCTTGGTCATCCCTCCGATCAGCGCCTCGGCCAGGTCCGCCGGGCTCAGCCCGTCGAAGACCGCCCGCAGGTGGTCGGTGGCGAGCGGACCGTACTCCTTCTCGTCGAAGACCCGGTCCAGGACGAGATGTCTCGCCTCCGGGATGCCCAGGGCATCCACCAGCAGGTCCCCGAAGAGGTGGACCTCCACGCCCCGGTCGCGCAGGACGTCGGCGAAGCCGTCGTGCTCCTGGCGGGCCCTGCGCACCCACAGCACGTCGTCGAAGAGCAACGCGTCCTTGTTGCTCGGTGTGAGCCGCTTCAGCTCCAGGTCGGGCCGGTGGAGGATGACGCGGCGAAGCCGCCCGGTCTCGGAATCGACATGGAATCCCATGCCGTACACGTTCGCAGACCGGGCGGCTTTTTGACGTGGCGTCGGCCCAGGCCGTATCCGGCGGCCCGGCGGCCCGGCGGTTCAGCGCAGGCCGAGCAGGGCCTCCGGGGTACCGGTGAGGTCCGGGGCGACGACGCCCAGCGCGGGGGCGGTCACGTTCGGCAGCCCGTAGTTGGACCCGTCGGGCATGGTCAGCGGGGAGCCGACGAGCAGTCCCGGGGTCCGGGTGCGCACGGTGGTCGCAGGGGCGTCCAGCGAGCCCTCGCCGTCCGTCTCGGGCTTGCCGGCCACGTTCGGCACCGGGGAGGTGAGGACGGTGTCCCCGAGCTCGGTGCCGATCGGCACCGCCGGCAGCAGCGGGGTCGGCAGCATGTCGCCCTTGTGGAACCGGGGCGCCTCGGGCGCGCCGACCACCGGCACCGGCACTCCGGTGGCCAGGTGCGGGACGTCCACGCCGAGCGTGGTCCGCACCGCGTCCAGGGGGACTCCCACCGGCACCGCGTCGGCCATGGCCGGGGTGGCCGCGCCTGCCGCGGCCATACAGGTCATGAGTGCCGCAATGCTTCCGCGCGCGGTCATCTTCATAGGTGACGTTCCGTCCTTCCAGGGTCGCGGACATTCCGCTGCCCTGGATGAACGATCCCGCCGGTGGTTTTCCCGGAGTTCTCCGCGAAAGTTCCCCCATACGACCTAATGCGCGGCCGTACGGAGGTCCTTCCTTGACGCCGGGTGCGTCCGGCCGGCGCCGTCAGAGCCGCGGGTCCACCGGCTCCGACTCCAGCGCGAGGACGGCGAAGACCGCCTCGTGGATCCGCCACAGCGGCTCCCCGGCCGCCAGCCGGTCCAGGGCCTCCAGGCCGAGCGCGTACTCGCGCAGCGCCAGCGAGCGCTTGTGCCCCAGGTGCCGGCCGCGCAGCCGCTCCAGGTGGTCCGGACGCGTGTACTCGGGACCGTAGATGATCCGCAGGTACTCGCGCCCGCGCACCTTCACCCCCGGCTGCACGAGCCGGCCCTTGCCGTCCCTGGCGTACGCCTGGAGCGGTTTGACGACCATGCCCTCGCCGCCGGCGGCCGTCAGCTCCAGCCACCAGTCGGTGCCCGCCCGCAGCGAGGCCTCGTCGGCGGTGTCCACCAGGATCCGCCCGGTGCGGCGCAGCAGTCCGGTACCGGCCGCCTCGTCGGCGGCGACGAGCCGGTCCAGCCAGAACAGCTGCTCGTCGTGGGGTACGGCCGCCAGCGACCGGCCAGCCGCCGCCAGCAGCTGGAACGGGGCGAACCGTACGCCGTCCAGCCCGTCGGTGCTCCAGCAGTAGCGCCGGTACGCCTCGGTGAACTTCGCCGCGTCGGCGGCCCGCCCGCGCTGGCGCTCCAGCAGCTCCCCGGTGTCCACGCCCCGGGCCGCGGCCGCCTCCAGGGCGGCGAGGGCGTCCGGGAACACGGCGCCGGAGGCCGCGCCCACGGCGGCGTACTGGTTGCGCAGCAGGCCGCCGGACTTCAGCGACCAGGGCAGCAGTTCCCCGTCGACGAGCAGCCAGTCGGTGCCGAGTTCCTCCCACAGCCCCGCGTCGGTGACCGCCGAGCGGAGCCGGGCGAGGACCTCCTCGGTGACCTCGGGGTCCTTGAAGAAGGGCCGTCCGGTGCGCGTGTACACCGACCCGGTGGGGCCGTCGACCCCGAACCGCTCGCGGGCCGCGCCGGCGTCCTTGCAGAGCAGCACGGTGGCGCGGGAGCCCATGTGCTTCTCCTCGCAGACGACCTGGGCGATGCCGTCCTTGCGGTACTGCGCGAAGGCCTCGGCGGGGTGCTCCAGAAAGCCCTCGCCGGCGGCTCCGCCGCGGGCGTCCTCGCGCGAGGTGGCGGTCGGCGCCATGGTCGGCGGGAGGTACGGGACCAGGCGCGGGTCCACGGCGAAGCGGCTCATCACCTCCAGGGCGGCGGCCGCGTTCTCCTCGCGGACGGTGACGTTGCCCAGGTGCCGGGTCTCCACGATCCGGCGGCCGTGGACGTCGGCCAGGTCCAGGGGGCGCCCGTCGTGGCCGCCCGGGACCTCGGTGACGAGCGGCTTGACCGGCTCGTACCAGACCTTCTCGGCCGGTACGTCGACCAGCTCGCGCTCGGGCCAGCGCAGGGCGGTCATCCTGCCGCCGAAGACGGCTCCGGTGTCGAGGCAGATGGTGTTGTTGATCCAGGTGGTGTCCGGGACCGGCGTGTGGCCGTAGACCACGACGGCCTTGCCCCGGTAGTCCTCGGCCCACGGGTAGCGCACGGGCAGCCCGAACTCGTCGGTCTCGCCCGTGGTCTCCCCGTACAGGGCGTGCGAGCGCACCCGGCCGGAGGTGCGGCCGTGGTACTTCTCGGGCAGCCCGGCGTGGCAGACCACCAGCTTGCCGCCGTCGAGCACGTAGTGGCTGACCAGGCCCTGGATGAAGGTGCGGACCTCGCGGACGAACTCCTCCGGCTCCCTGTCGAGCTGCTCGATGGTCTCGGCGAGGCCGTGGGTCCGCTGGACCTTGGAGCCCTTGAGGTGACGGGCGAGCTTGTTCTCGTGGTTCCCGGGCACGCACAGGGCGTTGCCGGAGCCGACCATGCCCATCACCCGGCGCAGGACGCCCGGGCTGTCCGGGCCGCGGTCGACGAGGTCGCCGACGAACACGGCGGTGCGGCCCGCGGGGTGCGCGCCGTCCTGGTAGCCGAGCTTGGCGAGCAGGGTCTCCAGCTCGGAGGCACAGCCGTGGATGTCGCCGATGATGTCGAAGGGGCCGGTGAGGTGGGTGAGGTCGTTGTACCGCTTCTCCAGCACCACCTCGGCCGACTCGACCTCCTCGGGCGTGCGCAGCACGTGCACCGTGCGGAAGCCCTCGCGCTCCAGCCCTCGCAGCGAACGCCGCAGGTCGCGGCGGTGGCGCTGGATGACGGCGCGCGGCAGCTTCGCCCGCTCGGGGCGGCTCGCGTTGCGCTCGGCGCAGACCTCTTCGGGCAGGTCGAGGACGATCGCGATGGACAGGACGTCGTGCTCCCGGGCGAGCTGGACCAGCTGCCGGCGGGACTCGGCCTGGACGCTGGTGGCGTCGACCACGGTGAGGCGGCCGGCGGCGAGGCGCTTGCCGGCGATGTGGTGGAGGACCTCGAAGGCGTCCTTGCTGGCGCTCTGGTCGTTCTCGTCGTCGGCGACCAGGCCCCGGCAGTAGTCGGAGGAGATGACCTCGGTGGGCTTGAAGTGCCTGCGGGCGAAGGTGGACTTGCCCGAGCCGGTGGCGCCGATCAGGACGACGAGGGACAGGTCGGTGACGGGAAGTACGCGCTTGTGGCCGGTGGTTGCACTGGCATCGGTGTCGGTGTCGGTGTCGGTGTCGGTGTCGGTGGTCATGCTGCCTCGCCCTCCTTCGGGGTGTCGGTGCCGGTGGTGGCGGTTGCGGTTGCGGTGGCGGTGGCTTCGGCGGTGCCGGTGTTCAGGGTGAAGACGGCCATCTGGGTCGGCGGCCCGACCTCGGGGTCGTCGTCGCCGACGGGCAGGTACGCGACGCCGTAGCCGTGCCGCGCGGCGACGTCCCCGGCCCAGGCCCGGAACTCCTCGCGGGTCCACTCGAAGCGGTGGTCGCCGTGCCGGACGTGCCCGGCGGGCAGGGTCTCCCAGCGGACGTTGTACTCGACGTTCGGCGTGGTCACGAGGACCGTGCGGGGGCGGGCCGAGCCGAAGACCGCGTACTCCAGCGCGGGCAGCCGCTCCGGGTCCAGGTGCTCGACGACCTCGCTGAGCACGGCCGCGTCGTACCCCGCCAGCCGCTTGTCGGTGTACGCGAGCGAGCCCTGCATCAGGCGGACGCGGGAGCTCTGCCGCTCCCCCATCCGCTCCAGCCGCAGCCGCCTCGCGGCGATGTTCAGGGCCCGGACGGACACGTCCACGCCCACGATCTCGGTGTACGCCGGGTCCTTGAGCAGCGCCTGCACCAACTGGCCCTGGCCGCAGCCCAGGTCGAGGACGCGGGCCGCACCGGCGGCGCCGAGCGCGGCGAGGATCGCCTCGCGGCGCAGCACGGCGAGCGGTACGGGCCTGTCCTCCGTGTCGCTCGTCTCGTCGACCGCGTTGTCCAGTTCCTCCACCTCGCTGCCGTCGGCCTCGGCGAGGCGGACCAGCTCCAGGCGCTCCAGGGCGTCCTGGGTCAGCCGCTTGTGGCGGGCCAGGTAGCGGGAGGTGATCAGCCCGCTCTCCGGGTGCTCGGCGAGCCAGCCGTCTCCGGCGCGCAGCAGCTTGTCCACCTCGTCGGAGGCGATCCAGTAGTGCTTGGAGTCGTCGAGGACCGGCAGCAGGACGTACAGGCCGCGCAGCGCGTCGGAGAGGCGCAGCTCGCCCTCCAGGACGAGGCGTACGTACCGGGAGTCGCCCCACTCGGGGAAGGTCTCGTCGAGCGCGACCGGGGTGGCCGTGACCGAGTCCCAGCCGAGCGGACCGAACAGCCGGCGCACGAGCTCGGCGCCGCCCCGGGCGGGCAGGACCGGGATCTCGATGCGCAGCGGGCGCACCTCGCCGGGCAGCTCGGGGCGGGCCGCGCACTGTCCCTTGAGCGCGCTGCGGAACACCCCGCTCAGGGCGACGGCCAGCAGCGAGGAGGCGGCGTAGGGACGGTCGTTGACGTACTGCGCGAGCGCGGCGTCCGGGGTGCCTCCCTTGCCCTGGCCCTTGCCCTGACCGCGTCGCACGAGTGCGACGGGATCCACCTCCAGGAGCAGGCCCGCGGTGCACCGCTCGTCCGTGGCTTCGGGGTAGAAGACGTGGGCGGTGCCGTGGGAGGTGGAGAACGCCTGCGTGCGGCCGGGGTGCTTGTGCAGCAGGAAGCCCAGGTCGGTGGCGGGTCGTTCGGGGGAGCCGGTGGTGGAGATCGTCAGGAACACACGAGCGATTGTTGCTGGTCACGGGTGGTGGGCGCGCCCCATTTTCGGGCGGCGTCAGGCGGTGTCGGGAGGCCGCACAGCCCCGCGAGTGAGCGCCATGCCCGCAGTCGGCCCCAGGCAGTTCGAGTCCGACGTGTCCGTCCGTGTGGATCCGGGTGTCGGCCGTCATGTCGTTCCCCGCCGCACGAAGGGGGGCCGAAAGGGTGATGACGTATCCATCATGACAGGTCAGAGGCTGTTTTCGTAGGACGGATGGCACAGTCGATCACCCTTGTCCGGGGCTCTGTCCGGCTCACAGAATCTCCCTCATGAATCCCACGGAGAACATCAATCACGACGCCGTGCTGCGTGCCCGGGTGGCGCTCCTCGGATCGGGCACGCTGCCCGTCCGGGAGCGGGTGGCCGCCTACCGCGTCCTCGTCCAGGTGAGTCCGTTGGCCTATCTGCCCCTGCTGGCCGTCGCGTTGTTCGCGTACAGCGGCCAGTTCGCCCACCGCCCCGGGATCGTGCTCGCTCTGCGTGCCGAGTCCGTGGCCGCCGCGCGCCGGATGTGCGCGCTGGAACCCGAGGAGTCCCAACTGCTCGTCACCGCGCTCGTGCACTACCGCGAACAGCTGCTCCTGATGGAGCGTCCGGAGGAACTGTCCTCTGTGGAGAGCGAGTTGAGTGCGCTCGTGGCTTCGGGCGGCGGATCGCCGCGCGTGCGCTGGGAGTTCAGCGGAGCGTAGCGGCCAGGTCGGCGATGCGGTCGGGGCCGATGCGGCAGCAGCCGCCGACGAGGCGGGCCCCGGCCCGGCGCCAGGCGGCCGTGGGCCAGGGGGCGGGGGTGGCCGGGGCGCGCCAGGTGGCGGTGGCGGGCTCCCAGACCGAGCCGTCGTTGGGGTAGGCCAGGAGCGGTTTGGCGGTGACGGCGGCGGCCGCTTCGAGGGCGGGCAGCACCTCCGCCGGGTCGCAGCAGTTCACGCCGACGGCGATGACCTGCGGTGACCCGGCGGCGAGGGCGAAGGCCTCGGGCAGGGGCTGCCCGGCCCGGGTTCGGCCGCCCGCCACCGTGTAGCTCAGCCAGGCGCGGGCGCCGGTCTCCGCGAGCACGGTGAGCAGGGCTTCGGCCTCGTTGGCGTCCGGGACGGTCTCCAGCGCCAGCACGTCGGGGCCCTCGGCCAGCAGCGCCGCGATCCGGGGCCGGTGGAACTGGGCCAGCTCCCGCACGCTCAGCCCGTACCGGCCCCGGTACTCGGAGCCGTCCGCGAGCACCGCCCCGTACGGGCCCACGGACGCGGCGACCCACACCGGGTGCTCCGCCGCCCGGGCGGCCGCGTCGGCCAGCCGCACGCTGCGCCGCAACAGGCCGGTCGTGCGCCGTGGGCCATGGCCGCGCCGGGCGAAGGCGGCGTACCCCACCTGGTAGCTCGCGGTGATCAGCACCTCGGCGCCGGCCCGCGCGTAGGCGGCGTGGGCCGCCGCCACCTGCTCCGGGTGCTCGGCGAGGACCCGGCCCGTCCAGAGGCCGCCGGACAGGTCGCAGCCCTGGTCGGCGAGCTGGTTGCTCAGTCCGCCGTCGAGGAGCACGGTCCGCCCGCCGGGGCCCGTCAGGGCCTCGGCGAGCGGTCGGGGTGCGCGGGGCACGGTCGCCGTCCCGTCAGCCGAGCTGGGACTGGACCCGGGAGGAGATCAGTTCCAGGTGGTCCAGATCGCCGAGGTCGAGCAGCTGGAGGTAGAGGCGGGAGGAGCCGACGGCCTCGTAGGCCGCGATCCGCTCCACCACCTCGTCCGGGGAGCCGGCCAGGCCGTTGGCCTTGAGCTCCTCGACGTCCCGGCCGATGGCGGCGGCCCGCCGGGCCACCTCGGCGTCGTCCTTGCCCACGCACACGACGAGGGCGTTGGAGTAGACGAGGTCTCCGGGCGCACGGCCGGCCTGCTCGGCCGCCGCGCGGACCCGGCCGAACTGCCGCTCGCTGTCCGCGATCGAGGCGAAGGGCATGTTGAACTCGTCCGCGTACTGTGCGGCGAGCCGCGGGGTGCGCTTCGCGCCGTGGCCGCCGATCAGGACCGGGATCTTCGCCTGGAGCGGCTTGGGCAGCGCCGGGGAGTTCTCCACCTGGTAGTGGACTCCGGCGTAGTCGAAGGTGGCGCCGGGCTCGGTGGCCCACAGTCCGGTGACGATCGCCAGCTGCTCCTCCAGCCGGGCGAGGCGCTCGGCCGGGAAGGGGATGCCGTACGCCTTGTGCTCCTCCTCGAACCATCCGGCTCCCAGGCCCAGTTCGATCCGGCCGCCCGACATCTGGTCGACCTGCGCTACCTGGATGGCGAGCACGCCGGGGAGCCGGAAGGTACCGGCCGTCATCAGGGTGCCCAGCCGGATCCGCTTGGTCTCGCGGGCCAGCCCGGCCAGGGTGATCCATGCGTCGGTGGGACCGGGAAGTCCGTCGGCCGTACCCATGCGCAGGTAGTGGTCCGAACGGAAGAAGGCGTCGAAGCCGAGGTCCTCGGTGGCCTTGGCGACGCTCAGGAGGGTGTCGTAGCTCGCGCCCTGCTGGGGCTCGGTGAAGATACGGAGATCCATGGCTCCATCCTGCCCTTTCGGCCCCGGCCGGGTGAATCTGACTCAACGGGACACTCCCCGCCGCCCGCGCCAGTGACCAGCCCGGATGGGGATCGTTGGCTCGGACGGAGCCGGACCGCCCGGCCCGCGCGCCGGCGGCCTTCGCCGGTGCGTCCACCGCCCCCTTCCACCTCCCGGAAGGGCCAGGGCCGAGGAGGCCGCCATGTCCCAGGAGTCCGCGCCGGAGACCCCCGGGCAATCGCGTCAGGACCGTCAGACCGGGCAGGCAGCGCACGACCACGCACGCCAGGAATCCGCGGTACCCGCCCAGGGCGGTGCACCGAAGGGTCTGCTGCAGCAGATGGAAGAGCTGATGGCGGCGCTGAACGCCGACCTCTCGCAGCTCGACGCCGACCTCCAGTCCTCCACCGACCGCAGCCCCGCCGCTCCGCTGCCCCAGGGCGGCCGCACCCCGGAGAGCGAACACCGCCCGTCCTACCTGTCCTCGTGACCGCCCGGGTCCCGTCGCGCGCGGCGGGACCCCACCGGACCAGCACACCGCCTCGGAGCACCCGGATCAGGCCACGCCGCCCGGGACCACGCCGCCCTGGACCACCCCGCCCTGGGCCACGCCGTCTCAGGCCACGCCACCCGGAACCACGCCGCCCTGGACCACCCCGCCTCAGGCCACGCCGGAGGCGGATCCGTGCTCGCGCACGGCCAGCCGGCGCAGGATCGCCCGGACCCGGTCGCTCGACTCATCGGCCGCGTCTATCGACTCTATGCACTGCCAGTACAGACTCTCGTCATCCGTCCCGCAGGCCACCCCGACCAGCGCTATGCCCACTTCTCCGAGCAGCGCCTGAAGCCCGAGCAACGCCTGCCGGGCGTCCGTCACCTCGGTCAACTGCGCTGCCCGCGGCGGGAGATCGGGCGCATAGCCCTCTCCCCGCAGAGCCGCCCGGTCGAGCACCCCGCAGCCCCTGCCTCCCGCTTCGCCCAGCCCCCGTGCCTCCGATCTCAGCTCCGGCGGCCCGGTGACCGCCAGCCAGCTCCCGATGCCCTGGGCGAGGGCCTGTGCCTGCCAGGCCTCGCCCACGATGTCCCATGCAGCCCCGCTCTGCGCCAGCGCGTGCCGGCCGGCTGCGATGAGCCGTACCGCGTCCATATGCCGTCCCCCGTCCGCACGACATCTCGCCGTTCTCTCCACTACCCAGAGTGAGGGCAACGGGCCGGTAAAGCCAGGGGTATTCGGAAATTGTGGACACCGAAGATGGTTGTGGATATCGCCATCACTCCGAAGAGTGACGGTCTGCCCCCGAAGTACCCGGTACGGGGAACCTCAGCTCGTTCCGCTCGATCTTCGCGGCGAGCGCATCCAGCACATCGATCCCGAGCACCTCACAGAACTGCAGCAGGTAGGCGAGTACGTCGGCCACCTCATCGGCCACTCTGTGCGCGCTCTCCGGCTTCTCCATGACCTTCGCGGACTGTTCCGGTGTCAGCCACTGGAAGATCTCGACCAGTTCGGACGCCTCGACGCTCAGCGCGACCGCCAGGTTCTTCGGCGTGTGGAAGGGCTCCCACTCGCGCGCCGCCGCGAACTCGGCGAGCCGCCGCTGGAGCCGGTCGATCCGCTCACCGGCCCCCTCCTTGTCCCCGGTCACTCCACTGTCTTCACTCATGCACCAGGTCTACCACCGAGATCCCCGGGACCGCCCGGGCGGCGGTCGCGCAGGCCTCGCCCACCGCGGCGGCCAGCCTGACCTGGCCGCGCCCGCAGGCCAGTACGGCCAGCCGCAGCAGCTCGGCGGTCTGCCGGCCGTCGAGGTCCCGGTCGAAGCCGTCCGCGAGCACGGTCAGCGCCTGGCGGGCGGAGGGCAGTTCGGCCGCCGGATCCACGTCCAGCACCCCCGGCCCGGTGAGCAGCACCAGCGCGAGGGCGAGGAAGCGCAGCTCCCCCGCTCCCAGCCGGGCCAGCTCGGTGGCCGGCCTGTCCGGGCCCCGGTCCAGCAGGCCGGTGACCGGGCCGCCCTCGGGGGCCCGTACGTCCAGTCCGGCGACCCATCCCGCGCAGCCGGTACGGGCGGCCGCGGTCAGCAGCCCGTAGCGGGTGCCGCACTCCAGGCGGGTCCGGCGCAGTACGTCGGCCAGATTGGCGCAGTCGCCCAGCAGCCGCCCCTCCCCCGGCAGGGCCGGCTCCCGCATCCGCTCCGGGCGGGGGTCGCAGGGGAATACCGAGCGCAGCGCGACCACGACCTGCTCGGCGGCGGCCAGCACCTGCCGCTGCCCCTCGGTGGATCCGGCCACGCGCAGCGGGAGCAGCGCGGTGCCGAGCCGGTCGTCGGGCAGCGGGGCCCGGGTGACCCCGGTGGCCCCGCCGGTCAGCCAGGCCGCCTGGACGGACCGCCGCCCGGGGTCGCGCAGTGCGGTGGCGAGGAGGACCTGCCCGTCCACCGAGAGCCGTTCGCCGACGATCCGCAGCGCGGGCTCCGCCTGCACGGCGAGGTCGAGCCGGACCGGCCCGGCGGGGCCGTCGACCGTACAGCCGATCCGGAACCCCCGGCGCCGCTCGGCATCGGGCACCGCCCCGTCGGGGATCCGGGCCCGGGGATCGGGGAACACCTCGTCGAGGGTGGCCCCGCCGCCCAGGGCGGCCAGGGCCCCGTAGGCCTCCAGCACCTGGGACTTGCCGCTCCCGCTCGCCCCGGCGAAGAGCGTGACGGCCCCGATCCCGAACCGGGCCCGCCGGTGCACCCCGTAGGCGGAGAGCCGCACCTCGGTGACGGCGGGCCGCAAATGCGCAACGCCCGCGGCGAGCGGAACGGGAGCCTGCACCGGGGCCGGCGCCTGCCCCTGAGCCGGAACCCGGGCCTCGCCCGAGGCCGAGGCCGGGGCAGGGGCAGGGGCAGGCGCCGGAACCCTGCCCTCGGATAACCCCGGACCCGCGGAGACGGAGGCAGCCGCTGTCGCGGCGGGCGCGGCGGAAGCTGCGGGCGCCGGGGAAGCTGCGGGCGCCGGGGAAGCAGTGGAGGCGGCGGGCCCCGGCGGTGTGGTTGCCCGCGCGGGCGGAGGCGTGGAGGTGGTGGGGGGTGGGGTGGGGGGTGGGGTGAGGGGCGTGGTCAGGGGTGAGGTCATGCGCGGGACGGTACGGGCCGCCGGGGACCCCGTGGGTCCGGCGAACCGTTCCGCCCGCGGGACCTTCCTACGATCGGGGGACGGCCGCGGCCGCGATCCCCTCCACCTCGGTTCCGACCGGCGCCAGCAGGAAGACGTTCCGGTCGACCCGGTGCATCCCGCTGCCCAGCCCGAAGACCACACCACTGCTGAAGTCCAGGATCCGCTTGGCCACTTCGCCGTCCGCGCCCGTGAGGTCCAGCAGCACCGGGATCTGCGCGATCAGGTACTCCGCCACCTCCCGCGCGTCCGCGAAGATCTGGACCCGGATCACGACGAAGCGCCGCTGCTCCGCCGCGGACGCCCCCGGAACCGTGGGGATCGTGCGGTGATCCACCCGGGAGGGCCACTCGTTGCGACTCCGCAGGGGGACCACCTGCGCGAGCCCCTCCCACTGTTCGTCGGTGACGTCGTACCTGCTCACCAGGCCGCCTCGGCCTTGCGCTTCATGTGCATCCCCCCATCCTCTCGCGTTTCACCCGTTCAGCCCAACACCGACACGAGGGAGCTGAGACACCCCGGCGGCCGGCCCTCGACTACCCCACCACCCGCCCGGTAGGTTAGGTTAGGCAAACCTAAGTACGCGCCATCTCGCCACTCGGGACGACGGAGATCCACATGCACCTGCCCCTGCCGCTGCCGCTGCCCACTGACGCCGAGCGGGTCCGGTCCGTCCTGGCCGCCGCACATTCCATGACCGTCGTCACCGACGGACAGCGCACGGAGATCCGCCACCTCGACGGCACCGACCCCCTCGGCCGCCTGCACCTGCACCCCGCCGTGCCGCCGGGCGGCCGGGGCGAGCACCGCCCGGCGATCCGGCTGGAGTTCACGGACATCGCACCCACTCCCGTACGGGACCGCGTGCGCGCCCGGGTCACCCTCGCCGGCCGGCTGCTCACCCCGTACTCCGAAGACGGCTCCGACGCCACGTGCGTGGAGTTCGGCCGGGCCGTCCTCGAAACCGCCGACGGCGCCCGCGCGTACGTCGGGCTCGACGAGCTGGACGCGGCCCGCCCCGACCCGCTCGCCCCCTACGAGGCCGGGATGCTCACCCACCTCCTCGACGACCACGCCGAACTCGTCACCCTCCTGCTGCGCCTGGTCCGGCCCCGGCCGGCGGCGCAGGCGGGCGCCGGGTCCGCCGTCCTGCGCGCGCTGCCCCTCGCCATGGACCGGTACGGGATCACCCTGCGCCTGGAGGAGCGGCGCGGCCACCGCGACGTACGGATCCCCTTCCCCTCCCCGCTCGACGACGTGGAGCAGTCCGGGGCGCAGATCCAGGCCCTGTTCAGCGCGGCCCGGCGCAGCTCACACCGCAACACCCTGCCCGCCTGAGCGACTCCGCCGGGAACGGGCCATTCCGGAAGAAGAGCACCGGAACCCGGAACAACGCTTCCCCGGCGGCCCGTTGGGACGATCATGAAGGCAATCACTTACACCGCATACGGAACGCCCGACATCCTCGCCCTCACCGAGGTTCCCGAGCCCAAGGTCGGTCCGGGCGAGGTCCTCGTCCGCGTCAGGGCCGCCGGCGTGAACCCGGTGGACTGGAAGCTCGCCGCCGGATACCTCGATTCGATCCTCGAAGTCCGCTACCCGGTCGTACCCGGCTGGGACGTCGCCGGCGTCGTCGAGGCGGTCGGCGAGGACACCTTCGACTACGCCGTCGGCGACGAGGTGTACGGCTACGTCCGCAAGGAGTGGGTGGAGCTGGGCACTTATGCCGAGCTGGTCTCCGCCCCCGTCCGCACCCTCGCCCGCAAGCCGCGCGAGCTGAGCTTCGAGCAGGCCGCCGGGATCCCGCTGGCCGGGCTCACGGCCTACCAGTCACTGACCCGCGTGGGGCTGAAGGCCGGCGAGACCGTGCTCATCCACTCCGCGGCCGGCGGTACCGGCTCCTTCGGCGTGCAGATAGCCGTCGCGCTGGGCCTGCGCGTCATCGGCACGGCCGGCGCGCACAACCACGACTACCTGCGCTCGCTGGGGGCCGAGCCGGTCCTGTACGGCGAGGGCTTCGCCGACCGGGTCCGCGAGCTGGCGCCCGAAGGGGTGGACGCCGCCCTGGACTTCTTCGGTGACGATGTCATCCCGGCCCTGCGGACCCTGGTCAAGGAGGAGCACCGGATCGTTTCCATCGCCGACTACACCGCGGCCGCCCAGGGCGCGCACCAGCTGTGGGTCCGCCCCGACACCGCCGACCTCACCTTCCTGAGCCGGCTCGCGGACGAGGGCGGACTCACCGTCAACGTGGAGCACGCCCTGCCGCTCGCGGAGGCCGCGAAGGCCTGGGAGCTGAGCGCCGCGGGCCGCACCCGCGGCAAGATCGTCCTGACCGTCTGACGGTCCGGCTGGCCGACTGGCCGACTGGCCGGCGGACCGGCGGACCGGCTGGCCGGCTGCCGGTCCCGGCCGCCAGACGGGTCAGGCGTGGGCCCGGCCCCTCGTTCAGGATGTGATCGGCGGCGCCGTCCCGCCGCCGCCCGCCGGGCCGAGCGAGGGGCCGACCGCCCGCAGGGCGCCCGGGGTGCGCCCCTCGCCCCAGCCGATCTCCCGCCGGTAGCTGCCCAGCAGCCCCCGGCCGGCGAGGGCGGCCTCGTCCCGTACGACCGGGTCCTCGGGCACCGGCCGGGTCAGCGGGGACACGAACAGCGCGTCCACCGGGCAGTTGGCCTCGCACAGGAAGCAGGTCTGGCAGTCCTCCTGCCGGGCGAGCAGCGGGATCCCCTCCGGCCCCCGCTCGAAGACGTCCGTCGGGCAGACCTCCACGCACTTGTCGCAGGCTATGCAGCGGTCGGCCGACACCAGTTCGATCATGCGGCCAGCTCCGCCGGCCGCGTCCACACCCGGTCGAGTCCGCCCGTGACGATCCGGTGGTGCTGCGCCGGGTCCTGCCCCGGGTGGTCGAGCCGGCGGGCCATCCCGCGGCTCTCGGTGCGGGCCAGGGCCGACGCGTACATCCAGCGGGCGTGCGCCGTCATGGCCGCCGCCTGCCGGACCTTGACGAGCCCGGCGCCCTCCCCGCGCAGGGAGCCGCGCAGCCGCGCCCACACCTCGTCGAGCGAGCCGAGCGAACCCGCGAGGACGGAGCCGCGCCGCAGGTAGTTCTTGTCGTACGGCAGCACCTGCTCCTGGACCAGCCGTACGAGTTCCCGTGCCTCCGCGGGCCCGGCCGCGGAGGCGGAGTCCCCCGTCGGGCGCAGGCCCGCCCCGCCGGCCCCGGTGACCGGCCGGAAGGCGGCCCGGCCCGAGCCGAGGGAGCGGGCGTACCGGGCCGCGCCGGCCCCCGCCCAGCTGCCCGAGGACATCGCCCAGGCGGCGTTGTGGCTGCCGCCTCCGGTGAAGCCCCCGCAGATCTCCTCACGGGTGGCCGCGTCCCCGGCGGCGTACAGCCCGGGGACCGAGGTGGCGCAGTCCTCCCCGGTGATCCGGATCCCGCCGGTGCCGCGGACGGTGCCCTCGGCCAGCAGCGTGACGGCGAAGCGCTCGGTGAACGGGTCGATGCCGAGCCGGTCGAAGGTGAGGAAGAAGTTCGGCTGCGCGCGCCGCATCGCGGCCTGCTCGGTGGCGTCGGCCCGGTCGAGGCGGGCGAGGACCCGGGCCCCGGTGAGGAGTTCGCGGGCGATGGCCGAGCGGCCGCCGAGGCTGGCGGCTCCCTCCAGGACCTCGCCGTCCTCCCGGTAGAAGGTGGCGAAGGTGTAGAAGGCCGTCTTGGTGACGGAGGTGCCCTCGGGGGCGATCCCGTAGGCGTTGGAGAACTCCATGCCGGACAGCTCGGCCCCGGCCTCGGCGGCGAACAGCGCGCCGTCCCCGGTGTTCGTGTTGGTGCCGAGGGCGCCGCTGAGGAAGGCGCAGCCCCCGGTGGCCAGGACGACGGCGCCGGCCCGGACCCGGTAGGGCTCGCCGGCCTGGCGGCGGTGGCCGGCGGCGCCCGCGGCGGCGCCGTCCGCGTCGGTGAGCAGCTCGGTGACCGGGCTGTGGTCGAGGATCCGGACCCCGGCGCGGCGGATCCGGATGCGCATCCGCCGCATGTACTCGGGCCCCTGCAGGCCGTTGCGCAGCGGCCTGCCGTCCGGGCCGGTCGGGAAGGGGTAACGTCCTTCGTCCGCCAGCTCGTTCATCCGGGCGTACGTCTCGTCGAGGACCCGGGACATCCACCGCCGGTCGGCGAGGTACCCGCCGAGTGCCTCGCGGCTCGCCATGGCGGCCTCGCGGGCCGCCGGCTCCGGCGGGACGTACCAGACACCGGTGCCGCCGGCGGCCGTCGCCCCGCTGGTGCCGCAGTAGCCCTTGTCGGCGAGGACCACCGAGGCCCCGGCCCCGGCCGCCTTGAGGGCGGCCCAGGCGGCGGCGGGGCCCCCGCCGACGACGAGCACGTCGGCGACGTGCTCGCTCACGCGTCCGCTCCGTGACCGGCCGCCGCCTTCGCCGCCGTCGTCGCCGCCGTCGCCGTCGTGTAGCGGTTGGCGGGGCGTGCCAGTCCGTAGTTCTCGCGCAGGGTGCGGCCGGTGTACTCGGTGCGGAAGAGCCCGCGGCGCTGCAGGATCGGCACGACCTGGTCGACGAAGTCGGTGAGGCCGGTGGGGAGTACGGGCGCCATGATGTTGAAGCCGTCGGCGGCGCCCTGGGTGAACCACTCCTCCAGCTGGTCGGCGATCTGCTCGGGCGTCCCGGCGAAGACGCGGTGGCCGCGGCCGGCGCCCAGGCGGGCGATCAGCTCGCGCAGGGTGAGGCCCTCGCGGCGGGCGAGCTCGGCGACGAGCGTGAAGCGGCTCTTGTTGCCGTTGATGTCCCGCTCCTCGGGCAGGTCGGGCAGCCCGCCGTCGAGCGGCAGCCCGGTGAGGTCCACGCCCAGCATGTTGGAGAGCTGCGCGAGGCCGTACTCCGGGATCTGCAGCTCGGTGAGTTCCTGCTCCAGGGCCCTGGCCTCGGCCTCGGTGGAACCGATGACGGGGGCGATGCCGGGCAGCACGAGCAGCTGGTCCTCGGAGCGGCCGTACTTGGCGAGGCGGGACTTGAGGTCCTTGTAGAAGGTCTGCCCGTCGGCGAGGGTCTGCTGCGCGGTGAAGACGGCCTCGGCGTACCGGGCCGCGAACTCCTTGCCGTCCTCGGAGGAGCCGGCCTGCACGAGCAGCGGGTGGCCCTGCGGGGAGCGGGGCACGTTGAGCGGTCCGGCGACGCCGAAGTACTCGCCGCGGTGCGCGGCGGGGTGGAGCTTGGCGGTGTCGGCGTAGACGCCGCCCTCCTTGTCGAGGACGATCGCGTCGTCCTCCCAGCTGTCCCAGAGCTTGGTGGCCACGTCGAGGAACTCGCGGGCCCGCTCGTAGCGGAGGTTGTGCTCCAGGTGCTCGTCGCGGTTGAAGTTGCGGGCCTCGTCGACGCTGCCGGAGGTGACGATGTTCCAGCCGGCGCGGCCGCCGCTGATGTGGTCGAGGGAGGCGAACTTCCTCGCGGTGTTGTAGGGCTCGTTGAAGGTCGTGGACACGGTGGCGATGAGCCCGATGTGCTCGGTGACGGCGGCGATCGCGGAGAGCAGCGTGAGCGGCTCGAAGCCGCCGACGGCGTTGTAACGGGCCTTGCCCCAGAGGGCGACCCCGTCGGCGAAGAAGATCGAGTCGAGCCGCCCCCGCTCGGCGGTACGGGCCAGTTCCTGGAAGTACCGCAGATCGGTGATCCGCTCGGGGCTGCTGGAGGGGTGACGCCATGCGGCGTCGTGGTGCCCGGCGTTCATGAGGAACGCGTTGAGATGGAGGGTCCGGGGTGCGGTCATGTCGTGTCCTCGGTGGGATAGGAGGGCGGGGGCCCACGCGGGGCCCCACGCGGGGCTGGGGCCCTAGACGGGGGGAGGGGAACGGGGCCGAAGGCCGGGCCGAGGCCAGAGCCCGGACCGGAAGCCGGAGCCCGGACCGGAAGCGGAGTGCGGAGCTCGGACCGGAAGCCGGAGTCCGGACCGGAACACGGGCCAGATGCCAGGCCAGTAGCCGGAGCCCATGCACGGAAGCTGGGCCGGAGGTCGAGCCCAGGCCCGAGTCCAGGCCTGAGGCCGGAGCCCGGGCCTGAGGCCGGAGGCCGGAGCCCAGACCGGGGCCGGAGCCCAGACCGGGGCCGGAACCCAGACCAGGTCCGGAACCCAGACCAGGGCCGGAACCCAGGCCGGAGGCCCGAACCCGGAGCCTGGGCCGGAGGCCAGGCCGGAGGCCCGAACCCGGAGCCTGGGCCGGAGGCCAGGCCGGAGGCCCGAACCCGGAGCCTGGGCCGGAGGCCAGAAGGTCGGCCAGAGGCC
>NZ_JBSFDF010000016.1:32293-92535 GCF_053593795.1 Streptomyces sp. NPDC002104
CCAGGTCGGGGCCGGAGCCCAGCCGGAACCCGGAGCCCGGGCCGGAGGCCAGAAGGTCGGCCAGAGGCCAGGTCGGGGCCGGAGCCCAGCCGGAAGCCGGAGCCCGGACCGGAGGCCAGAAGGTGGGCCAGAAGCCAGGTCGGGGCCGGAGCCCAGCCGGAACCCGGAGCCCGGGCCGGAGGCCAGAAGGTCGGCCAGAGGCCAGGTCGGGGCCGGAGCCCAGCCGGAACCCGGAGCCCGGGCCGGAGGCCAGAAGGTGGGCCGGGGGCCCGGCCATGGGCGAGATCGGGTCGGGGATCCGGGGGCCGGGTCGCGGTTGGGGCTCGGGGCCGGGCCCTGGGGATCAGGGGTGGTCGGGGTGGTGGCTCAGGACGGGACGCGCCACGTGCTCAGGCGGCGTTCGATCGTGACGAGGATCTGGTTGAAGGCGAGGCCGATCGCGGAGATCGTGACGATGCCCGCGTACATCTGCGGGATCGCGAAGTTGAACTGCGAGGCGTTGATCAGGTAGCCGAGTCCCGCCTTCGCACCGATCATCTCGGCCGCGACCAGGACCAGGATGGAGACCGCCCCCGCCAGCCGGATGCCGGTGAAGATGACCGGCACGGACGCGGGCAGGATCACCTTCTGGAACAGCTTCGGCGTGGACAGGTCCATCGAGCGCGCCAGTTTCACCAGCGTGGGATCGGCGTTGCCCACGGCGCTGATGGTGTTCAGCAGGATCGGCCAGACGCACGCGTACACGACGATCGAGACCTTCGAGGTCTCCCCGATGCCCAGCAGCAGGACGAACACCGGCAGCAGCGCGAGCGCCGCCGTGTTGCGGAACACCTCCAGCAGCGGCCCGAGCAGCGCCGCCACCGGCCGGTACCAGCCGATCAGCAGCCCGAGCGGGACCGCGACCGCCACCGCGATGCCGAATCCGCCGAAGGAGCGCGCCAGGCTCGCCTTGCTGTGCTCGGCGAGCTGCCCGTTGCCCAGCAGCTCCCACCAGGCCTTGGCGACCTCGCTCACCGGCGGCAGGAACGTCGCGTCGACCAGCCCGAGCCGCGGCGCCGTCTCCCACAGGGCCAGCAGTGCGATGATCGCCGCCGAGCGCAGGGCCACCGCCCGCACGACGCGCAAGGCGCGCAGGGCCGCGGCTGTGAACGGTTTCCCGGGGGGCCGCGCGGGGGACGGTTGCGCCGCGGGCGCGAGGGCCCGTACCGCCGGCGGTCCGGCCTCTGCCTCCCTGTCCGCGTCCGTCTGCGCGTCCGTCTGCGCGTCCGTCTCCGCGTCCGCGTCCGTCTTGATCTCGACCGTGGTGCTCATACGGCCACCTCCTCCTTCTCCAGTTGCTGGGCGCGGGCCACCTCGTCGTGGAGCAGGGTCCAGATCTCGTGGCGGTAGCGGGCGAACTCCGGGCTGGAGCGCAGGTCCTCACCCGTGGCGCCGGTGGCCCGGTCGCCGAACGACACCGGTACGACCTGCTTGACCCGGCCGGGGCGGGAGGTGATGACGGCCACCCGCTGCCCGAGGTAGACGGCCTCTTCGATGCCGTGCGTGATGAACACGATCGTCTTGCCCGTGCTCTGCCAGATCCGCCGCAGCTCGTCCTGGAGGGACTCGCGGGTCTGCGCGTCGAGCGCCGCGAACGGCTCGTCCATCAGCAGCACGTCCGGGTCGTACGCGAGCGAGCGCGCGATGGCGACCCGCTGGCGCATGCCGCCGGACAGTTCGTGCGGATGCCGGTCCTCGAAGCCGGTGAGTCCGACGAGGTCCAGGAACTCCCGCGCCTTCGCCGCGCGTTGGCGGCGCGGAACACCGGTGGCCTCCAGGCCGAACTCGATGTTGCCCAGCGCGGTGCGCCACGGCAGCAGCGCGTACTGCTGGAAGACGATGCCCCGGTCGAGCCCCGGCCCGGTGACCGGCTTGCCGTCGAGCAGGATGCGGCCGGAGGTGGGCGGGGTCAGCCCGCCGAGCAGGTCCAGGAGCGTGGACTTGCCGCAGCCGCTGGGGCCCACGACGACCACGAACTCCCCCGACCCGATCTCCAGGTCGATCCCGTCGAGGGCGGTGAACTCCTCCTTGGCCCCGTTCCTGCTCCTGCTCCTGCTCTTCGTCGGGAAGGTCTTCGTCACGGACTCGAACACGATTTTCGCCATGGCGCCGGTCAGCCCTTCCCTTGTCCGTTGAACTCGTTGGTGTAGAGGTCGGTCGCCTTGAGCTGGCCCTTCTTGATCTCCCCGCGCTCGCCCAGCCAGTCGATCCACAGCTGGAACTCCTTGTCGGCGATCCGGCCGCCGGTCTCGCCGACCCCGTAGGAGTGCCAGTACTTGAGCGTCGAGGTGTCCTCGTTGCGGCCGCGCTTCTTGACGATCTCCGTCATCCGCGCGATGACCTCCTCGCGGGGGGTGGTGCGGGACCATTCGATGGCCTTGGCCACGCCGGTGGTGAAGGCGCGGACGGTGTCCGGGTTCTCCTTGATGAACTTCCGCGTCATCACGTACGAGCCGGCGCTGAACGGGCCGAGCAGCTCGAAGTCCTTGAACAGCGGCCGGATGCCGCCCGTGGCCAGGGCCTTGTCGCGGAGCACGCCGCTGAGGACGCCGACCTCGATCTGCTTCTGCCGCAGCGCCTGCTCGGTGTTGACGGGGGGCACCACGAGCGCTTCGACCTTCGCCGAGTCCGCCTTGGACACGCCGTTGCGCTCCAGGTAGATGTCGAGCAGGGCCTGGGCGTGCGCGCCCAGGGTGTTCATGCCGACCTTCTTGCCGATCAGGTCGCGGGGGGACCGGATCGGGCTGTCCTCCAGGACGTAGTAGCCGAGGTACGTGTCCTTGTCGGAGCCGTAGTAGGAGATCACGGACTGGATCTGGGCCTTGCTCGCCGCCAGTTTGACGATCGCGCCGTTGAAGGCGCCGCCGAAGTGGGTCTGGCCGGTGGCCGCGGACTGGATGTCCTGGGGGCCGCTGATGGTGTTGCCGACCCAGTCCAGGGTCACGTCGCCGAGGTAACCGAGGTCGGCGGCGAGCTCGGGGAGCGTGACCGCGCCGACGGCTCCCTGGTACTTCAGGGAAGTGACCTGGCCGCCGCTGCGGGAGCCGGTGGCGGTCGCCGTCCCGCAGCTCACCGCGGCCGCCGAGATGCCGAGCAGGGTGAGGAACTGGCGTCGGGAGGTGCGGGTGGTGGTGAAAGCTGCGGACATCGCGATTCCTTGTCGATCCGGATCGGGCGGGTCGGGCGGGTCGGGCGGGTCGGGCAGGTAGGACGGGTCGGGCGGGTGGTTCCGTACGGAGGTCAGTGCGTGGGGGCGAGCGCGGCGGCCCGGGCGGCGCGCAGGGCCTCGGCGAACTCGTCGACGGCCTGGTACAGGTCCAGCTCCGCCTCGGGCCGCAGCCGGTCCGGGCCGGCCCCGCGCTCGACGGTGGAGTCCAGGACGAAGCGGCCGGCGGTGACGTGCCGGGCGCCGAGCGCGGCGAGGACCGGACGCAGGGCGTAGTCGATGGTCAGGACGTGGGCGAGGCTGCCGCCAGTGGCCAGCGGGAAGACCGTCTTCCCGGCGAGCCCGTCCTGCGGGAGCAGATCGAGGAAGGCCTTGAGGAGTCCGGTGTACGAGGCCTTGTAGACGGGCGTCGCGATGACGATCCCGTCGGCTTCGGCGACGGCTTCCAGGGCCCGGCGGATCTCCGGCTCGCCGCGGCGCGCGGCGAGCAGATCGGCGGCGGGGAGGTCCCGGACGGCGAGCTGCGCCGTCTCGTACCCGGCGTGGTGCAGGCGGCGCAGCACGTGGTCGGCGACCACGTCGGTACGGGAGTGGAGGGACGGGCTGCCGGTGAGGGCGAGCAGCTTGGGCACGGAGCGCTCCTTGGCTGACGGGGCTGGCGATGGGGTGGGGTGGGGTGGGACGACGGACCGGGGTGGGCCGGCGTTGGCCGTTCGGGGCCGGCCGGTGCCTCGCGGCACCGGCCGGTACCCGTTGAGGTCTCTCGGATCAGGCTTCGGTGGCGCCGGCGGTGGAGGTGGAGGCTCCGGACGCGATGCCGAAGGCCGGGTCCGGGACGTTCTCCGGGCTGATCAGCCGGGACGGGACCCCGTCGGGCCCGACCGGGACGTCACCGTCGACCGTCACGCGGCGCAGGGTGCGCTCGTGGTCGTCGGAGTCGTCGACGCCGTAGTGCTGGGTGGCGCGGTTGTCCCAGATCGCGACGTCACCGGCCTGCCACTGCCAGCGGACGGTGTTCTCGGGGAGCTCGATGTGGGCCTGGAAGAGGTCCTGGAGGAGGCGCGAGTCGCGGCCGGTGAGACCGTTGATCCGCTGGACGAAGTTGCCGAGCAGCAGGGTGCGTTCGCCGGTCTCGGGGTGGACCCGGACCACCGGGTGCTCGGTGAGGAACGTGGTGGAGGTGAACACCTCGCGGTACTGGGCGAGCGCCTCGGGCAGGGCATCGGGCCGCAGGGCCGCGTAGTCGTACTCGTTGGAGTGCACGGCGCGCAGGCTGTCGGCGAGGACGCGCAGCGGCTCGGGCAGGCCGGCGTAGGCGGTGGCCGTGTTGGCCCACAGCGTGTTGCCCCCGTACGGCGGGATGGTGACGGCGCGCAGGATGGAGAAGGCCGGGTAGGCGGGGACGAAGGTGACGTCCGTGTGCCACTGGTTGGCGCGGGCTCCGTGGTGGGAGTCGATGCCGAGCGCGTAACGCCCGTCGGCGGAGGGCACGGTGGGGTGGGCGACGGGCGCGCCGAGCAGCTCGGCGAAGGCCTCGTGGCCGTCTTCGTCGAGGTGGTCCTGACCGCGGAAGAAGACGACCTTGTGGGCGAGCAGCGCGGCCCGGATCCCGGCGACGGCCTCGGCTTCGAGCTCGCCGCCGAGCCGGACTCCACCGATCTCGGCGCCTATGCGGCCACCGATCCTGGTGACGGTGAGGTCGGTGCGGAGGGCAGTGGACATGAGAGGCTCCTTGTTTATTTCCGCAGGGGAAGAAATGAAGGGAAGCGAGGACGGGGATCCGGCCGGGGGAAGACGGCTACGGACGAAGGGAGCGGAACGGGACGGCGTTCGACGGGCGGGCGGACGACCGGGCTCGGTCGGCCGGCAACGGGATGCGGCGGGCAACGAGGTGCGGCGGGCAGCCGCCGGTCGGCGACGGGGGCGAGCGGGCGGCGCATGGAGACGATCGGCCGGAACCGCGAAGTCCCGCCCCTGCGCACACCCCGGACGACGGGGTACGACCGCCCGGCCACCGGGACTCCGCGAGGCGAGGTCTCAGGGACTCGAGGCCTCGAGGCCTCAGGGACTCAGGGACTCAGGGACTCGGCGTCAGCGGCACGAGCACGGGAACAGGCACGAGCGCGGGAACAGGCACTGGCACTCACGAGCCCCGGCGCTCAGGGCACTGACGCTCAGGTCACCGGCGCTCAGGGCACTGACGCTCAGGAACAGCGCGGGGCCGTACAACGGCGGCCCTGACACTCGCCCGGCGCGGTACAGAGGCCGGGGGTGCGGAGCCGCGGGGCGAGGAACTCGGTCGCGGACATGTCCCGGAGACTGCCAGCGCCCCCACCCCCGGTCAACCCCGCGGAGCACCGCCGGCCGCCCCCTCCGACCTCCCCCACACACCCCTCATGACCTGCTCTTTCACGGATTTCCGCCACCTCCCGAACGGCCGAAACCCATGGCCTGATTTCACGCCCTCGCAACGCACCCGCCACGTACTGGAAGGCGGCACCCGGCCCCGCTCGCCCCGGCGGGGTCCCGGCGTCCGGCGGGAGACCGGCCCCGCTCCCGCCGGGCGGGGCGACACGGCATGATCGGGGCCACACCCCACCCCCCGGAGGAGCCCGCCCGTGCCCCCCACCCCCGGTGACAGCCGGGCCGCCGCCAACGCCGCCAGCGTGCTCCGCGCCGTCCTGGCCCACGGCCCCCTCGCGCGCAGCGACATCCCGAAGCTCTGCGGTCTCAGCCCGGCCGCCGTGTCCCGGCAGACCACGGCCCTGCTCCGGGCCGGCCTCCTGCACGAGCGCCACGAGCCCGGGCCGACGGCCGCGACGACCGGCCCCGGCCGCCCCCGCATCCCCCTCGACCTGCACACCGGTGCACTCGGCGGCCCCCTCGTCGCCGGGCTGCACATCGGTGTGCCCGCCTCCACCTTCAGCCTGGTGGACCTCCGCGGCCGCGTCCTGGCCCGCCGGGCCTTCCCGCACGCGGGCCGCTCCCCCCTCCCCGCCGGCATCGCCGCCGAGCTCGCCCGGTTCCTCCGGGACTCCCACCCCGCCGGCCGCCCCCTGCTCGGCGTCGGCGCGGCCCTCGGCGGCTGGGTCCGCCCCGCCGACGGGACCGTCGTGCGCCACGACGCCCTCGGCTGGCACGGGCTCCCGCTCGCCGCCGAGCTCTCCGACCGCCTCGGCCTGCGCGTCCGCGTGGACAACCACGCCCGCGCCGTCGCCCACGCCGAGATCCTCTTCGGCCGTCCCGAAGCCCGCTCCAGCATCCTGCACCTGTTCATCGGCAACGTCGTCGACGCCGCCTTCGGCATCGAGGGCACCGTGCACCAGGGCCCCGGAGCCGCCGCCGGGGACGTCGCACACCTTCCGGTGCCCGGTTCGCGGACCCCCTGCGCGTGCGGCCGTACGGGCTGTCTCCAGGCGACCGTCTCCGACGGGGTCCTCGGCGCCGAGGCCGTGCGCCGCGGCGTCGTCCCGGATCCCGCCGACCACGCGGTGAACCTGCTGGTCGACGCCGCCGCCACCGGCGACCCCCGCGCCGACCGGCTGCTGCGCGAACGCGCCCGTACCGTCGGCCGGGCCGCGGCCCTGCTCCTCGACGTGTTCAACCCGGCCGTCATGGTGGTCGCCGAGCTGGCCAGCATCCTGCACGACGGCTACCTCGACGAGATCCGCGACGCGGCCGGCGACCACGACCGCTACGGCCGGCGGATCGTCGCCCCGCACGCGGGTCCCGCCGTACTCCCGGTGGCCTCCGCGACCGTCCTCCTCGACCCGCTCTTCCGTGACCCCTCCCGACTCACATGAGAGGGCGAGATCACATCCGGTGGTTATAGGTCGTTCACAAGGACCCCCCTAACATTCGAGCCATGACGGTCCTGCCTGATGACGGGCTCTCCTTGGCCGCCGAATTCCCTGACGCGACGCATGAGCAGTGGCAGCGCCTGGTAGAGGGCGTACTGCGCAAGTCGGGCAAGGAAGTTTCCGGCGAGGCAGCGGAAGACGCGTTGTCCACGAAGCTTGAAGACGGGCTCACCACCCGCCCGCTGTACACCGCGCCCGAAAGCGTGCCCGACACCGGTTTCCCCGGTTTCGCGCCCTTCGTGCGGGGCGGCCGGGCCGAGGGGAGTGCCGCCTCGGGCTGGGACGTACGCCAGCGGATCGCGGGCACCGACCCCGTACGGGTGAACGACGCGGCCCTGGCCGATCTGGAGAACGGCACCACCTCGCTGTGGCTGGCCGTCGGCGACGCCGGCCTGCCGGCGGACGGCCTGGGCCGTGCGCTGGAGGGGGTCTACCTCGACCTCGCGCCCGTCTCCCTGGACCCCGGCGCCCAATACGCCGAGGCCGGCCGCGCCCTGCTCGCGCTGTACGCCGAACGGGCCGTGGCCCCCGAGGCCGCGCACGCCTCGCTCGGCGCCGACCCGCTGGGCCACGAGGCCCGGACGGGTGAGGCGCTCGACCTGGCGGAGGCCGCCGCGCTCGCCGTGGAAACGGCCGCCTGGCCCCACGTCCGCGCCCTGACCGTGGACGCCCTGCCGTACCACGAGGCGGGCGGCAGCGCCGCCGAGGAGCTGGGGCTGTCCCTGGCCACCGGGGTCGCCTACCTGCGCGCCCTCACCGAGGCGGGCCTGAGCACCGAAGCGGCCCTCGGCGAGCTGGAGTTCCGCTACGCCGCCACCGCCGACCAGTTCCTCACCATCGCCAAGCTGCGCGCCGCCCGCCGTCTGTGGGCCCGGGTCGCCGGGGCCTGCGGGGCTCCGGGGGCCGGCGCCCAGCGCCAGCACGCCGTGACCTCCCCGGTGATGATGACCCGCCGCGACCCGTGGGTGAACATGCTGCGCACCACCGTCGCCTGCATGGCGGCGGGCGTGGGCGGCGCCGACGCGGTCACCGTGCTCCCGTTCGACCAGGAACTCGGCCTGCCCGACGCGTTCGCGCGCCGCATCTCCCGCAACACCTCCACGATCCTGCTGGAGGAGTCCCACCTGGCCCGCGTGATCGACCCGGCGGGCGGCTCGTACTACGTCGAGCAGCTCACCGATGAACTGGCGCACTCCGCCTGGGAGTTCTTCCAGACCCTCGAAAAGGCGGGCGGCCAGGCCGCCGCCCTCCGCTCCGGGCTGGTCGCCGAGCGCCTCGCCGCCACCTGGGCCGCGCGCTCGAAGAAGCTGGCCACGCGCCGCGAACCCATCACCGGAGTCAGCGAGTTCCCGCACCTCTCCGAGAAGCCGGTCGTACGGGATCCCGCGCCGGCCCCGCTCACCGGCGGACTGCCGCGCGTGCGGCGGGACGATGCGTACGAGGCCCTGCGCGCGCGCAGCGACGTACACCTGGAGGCGACGGGGGCCCGGCCCACCGTGTTCCTGGCGGCCCTGGGCCCGGCGGCCGCGCACACCGCCCGCGCCACCTTCGCCTCGAACCTGTTCCAGGCGGGCGGCATCACCCCGGTCCACGACCCGGTGTCGGTGACCCCGCAGACGGCGGCCGCGGCCTACGCGGCGAGCGGCGCCGACGGCATGGCCGTGCTGTGCTCCAGCGACGCGCTGTACGAGGAGCAGGCCGAGGCGGTGGCCGCGGCCCTGCGCTCGGCGGGCGCGACGACCGTGTTCCTCGCGGGCAGGCCCGGCACCGCCGCGGCGGCCGTGGACGAGTACGTCTTCGCCGGCTGCGACGCGGTCGCCGTGCTGTCCTCCGTACTCGACCGGATGGGAGTCGCGCAGTGAGCACCCCCCGCATCCCCGATTTCTCCGAACTCCCGCTGGACGGCGGGGCCCCGGCCGCCGGGTCCGAGGACCAGTGGCGCACCGCGCTGAAGGAGTCCACCGGCTCGGGAGCCGCCGAGCTCCTGTGGGAGACCCCCGAGGGGATCGGCGTACAGCCCCTGTACACGGGCCGCGATCTGGAGGGTCTGGACTTCCTCCACACCTATCCGGGTGTGGCCCCGTACCTGCGCGGCCCGTACCCGACGATGTACGTCAACCAGCCCTGGACGATCCGGCAGTACGCGGGTTTCTCCACGGCCGAGGAGTCCAACGCCTTCTACCGGCGGAACCTCGCCTCCGGCCAGAAGGGCCTGTCGATCGCCTTCGACCTGCCCACGCACCGCGGGTACGACAGCGACCACCCGCGCGTGACGGGCGACGTCGGCATGGCGGGCGTGGCCATCGACTCGATCTACGACATGCGCCAGCTCTTCGACGGCATCCCGCTGGACAGGATGACGGTGTCGATGACGATGAACGGCGCGGTGCTGCCGGTCCTCGCCCTCTACATCGTGGCGGCGGAGGAGCAGGGAGTCTCCCCCGACAAGCTCGCCGGGACCATCCAGAACGACATCCTCAAAGAGTTCATGGTCCGCAACACCTACATCTATCCGCCGAAGCCCTCGATGCGGATCATCTCCGACATCTTCGCCTTCACCTCGCAGAAGATGCCCCGCTACAACTCCATCTCGATCTCCGGCTACCACATCCAGGAGGCCGGGGCCACGGCCGACCTGGAGCTGGCGTACACCCTGGCCGACGGCGTGGAGTACCTGCGGGCGGGCCAGGCGGTCGGCCTGGACGTGGACGCCTTCGCGCCGCGCCTGTCGTTCTTCTGGGCGATCGGCATGAACTTCTTCATGGAGGTGGCCAAGCTGCGCGCGGCCCGCCTCCTGTGGGCGAAGCTGGTCAAGCAGTTCGACCCGAAGAACGCCAAGTCCCTTTCCCTGCGCACCCATTCGCAGACCTCGGGCTGGTCCCTCACGGCGCAGGACGTCTTCAACAACGTCACCCGCACCTGCATCGAGGCGATGGCGGCCACCCAGGGCCACACCCAGTCGCTGCACACCAACGCGCTGGACGAGGCCCTCGCCCTGCCCACCGACTTCTCGGCGCGCATCGCCCGCAACACCCAGCTCCTGCTCCAGCAGGAGTCGGGCACCTGCCGCTCCATCGACCCCTGGGGCGGCAGCGCGTACGTGGAGAAGCTGACGTACGACCTCGCCCGGCGCGCCTGGCAGCACATCCAGGAGGTCGAGGCGGCCGGCGGCATGGCGCAGGCCATCGACGCGGGTATCCCCAAGCTCCGCGTGGAGGAGGCGGCGGCCCGCACGCAGGCCCGTATCGACTCGGGACGCCAGCCGGTGATCGGCGTCAACAAGTACCGGGTCGAGACCGACGAGCAGATCGACGTCCTCAAGGTCGACAACTCCTCCGTGCGCACCCAGCAGATCGAGAAGCTGCGGCGGCTGAGGGCGGAGCGGGACGAGGCGGTCACCCAGGACACCCTGCGGGCGCTGACGAACGCGGCCGAGCGCGGGGAGGGCAACCTCCTCGCCCTGGCGGTGGACGCGGCGCGCGCGAAGGCCACGGTCGGCGAGATCTCGGACGCCCTGGAGAAGGTGTACGGGCGCCACGCGAGCCAGATCCGTACGATCTCCGGTGTGTACCGCACCGAAGCAGGCGAGTCCCCGTCCCTGGAGCGCACCCGCGCGCTCGTCGACCGGTTCGAGGAGGCGGAGGGCCGCCGGCCGCGCATCCTGGTCTGCAAGATGGGCCAGGACGGGCACGACCGCGGCCAGAAGGTGATCGCCACCGCCTTCGCCGACCTCGGCTTCGACGTCGACGTCGGCCCGCTGTTCCAGACCCCGGAGGAGGTCGCCCGGCAGGCCGTCGAGGCGGACGTCCACGTGGTCGGGGTCTCCTCGCTGGCCGCCGGACACCTGACCCTCGTACCGGCGCTGCGGGAGGCCCTCGCCGAGGAGGGCCGCGAGGACATCATGATCGTGGTCGGCGGGGTCATCCCGCCGGCGGACGTCCCCACGCTCCTCGAGATGGGCGCGACGGCGGTGTTCCCGCCCGGCACGGTCATCCCGGACGCGGCGCACGACCTGGTGACGCGGCTCGCCGCGGACCTGGGCCACGAGCTGTAGGCGCCGCCGTGCCGCCCAGGATCGACATCACCGCCTACACGAAGGGCGTGCTCGACGGGAAGCGCGCGTTCATCGCGCGCGCGATCACCCTCGTGGAGTCCACCCTGCCCGCGCACCGGGCCCTCGCCCAGAGCCTGTTGACGGAGCTCCTGCCCCACGCGGGGCGGGCGCGCCGGATCGGCATCAGCGGGGTCCCGGGCGTGGGGAAGTCCACTTTCATCGACGCCTTCGGCACGATGCTGACGGGTCTGGGCCACCGGGTGGCGGTCTTGGCCGTCGACCCGTCCTCCACCCGGACGGGCGGCTCCATCCTGGGCGACAAGACCCGCATGGAACGGCTCTCCGTGGATCCCGCGGCCTTCGTCCGGCCGTCCCCCTCGGCGGGGACGCTCGGCGGGGTGGCGAAGGCCACCCGGGAGTCGATCATCGTGATGGAGGCGGCGGGCTACGACGTGGTCCTCGTCGAGACGGTGGGCGTGGGCCAGTCGGAGACCACGGTCGCCGGCATGGTCGACTCCTTCCTCCTGCTCTCCCTCGCCCGCACGGGCGACGGCCTCCAGGGCATCAAGAAGGGCGTCCTGGAACTGGCCGACGTCCTCGCCGTCAACAAGGCGGACGGCCCGCACGAGCGCGACGCGAAGTCCGCGGCGCGCGAACTGTCGAGCGCGCTGCGCCTGATGCACCCGGCCGACGCCGCGTGGACCCCGCCGGTCCTGACGTGCAGCGCCCGGGAGTCCACGGGCCTGGAGGAGGTCTGGAACCGCCTGGAACAGCACCGCCGGCTCCTGGAGGCGGGCGGCCGCCTGGCGTCGAAGCGCGCGGCCCAGCAGGTGGAGTGGACCTGGTCGATGGTCCGCGAGGAACTCCTGGAACGCCTCCGCTCGAACCCGGCGGTACGGGACCTGGCCCCGGCCCTGGAATCGGAGGTCCGGGCGGGCACCCTGACCCCCACCCTGGCGGCGGACCGCCTGCTGTCGGCGTTCACGGACTCCTGAGGGACGGCTCCCCTGGCCTGGCCTGGCCCGGTCGGGCCGGGCCAGGGGGCAGGCGACCAGGGCGCAGGCGTCCAGGGCGCAGGCCGTCAGGCCGTCAGGCGGGAACCAGTACGGACCCGCCGCTGGCGAGCACGCGCCGCAGCACCTGCAGCCGCTCCTCAGCGCTCCCCTCGGAGAGCAGCGCCGCGAGCACCGCGATCCGCGCCTGGGGCGCCCGCAGCGTGCCCGTCGGCACGGCCCCGGCCGCGACCAGGTCCACCGCACCCCCGTGGGTGTAGATCTCCGTCACCGGCCCGGCCGCGACCCGCGTGGTCAGCGCCACCAGCACACCGTCCGCGACGGCCGCCTTCACCGCGTCCACGACCTCCGGCGTCGCGTTCCCCGCGCCCGTCCCGACCAGCACGATCCCCCGCGCCCCCGCCGCCACCGCGGCGTTCAGCAGCACCGCGTCACCGCTCACGTGGTGCACGACGACATCCACCCGGGGCGGCCCTTCCGGGTCCTGCGGCATCGCCGGCAACGGCAGCGGTTCCGGCCGCACCGGCGTCCGCAGCACGGTGACCTTGCCGAAGCCGACCTTCCCCAGCAGCTCCTTCGACGGGTCGGCGAACGCGTCGAGCGCCACCGCCTGCGCCTTGACGGTCCCCCGGGCCGCGTGCACCCGCCCGGCGAACGTGATCAGGACACCGAGCCCGCGCGTCTTCGACGCGGTCAGCAGGGCGTCGTAGAGGTTCCCGGGACCGTCCCCGTCCGCCGCGCCCATGGGCCGCTGCGAGCCGGTGAACACCACGGACCGCGCATCGTGGTGATGGAGATCGACCAGGAACGCCGACTCCTCCAGCGTGTCCGTGCCGTGCGTGACCACGACCCCGTCCACACCCGGGTCGGCGAGCACCTCGTGCACGGTCCGCAGCAGGGTCAGCTGGTGCGCGGTGGTCAGCCGGGGGCTGTTCACGCTGAACAGATCGACGACCTCGACGCTCACCCCCTCGGGCAGCGGCGCGGTGGCCATGACCTCGGCCCCGTCGGCATCGGCCGCGAAACCGGAACCCTGCCAGCGGCTGGCTATCGTCCCGCCCGTACTGATGACGACGATGCGCCCCATGGTCCCGACCCTTCCCTTACACAGCCCGAAACGGCCCGCACACATTTTCTACAAACGGCAATGGTAGGCCGATCTACGCGCAACACGATTGCGATTTCACCCCGCTCCGCAATAAAACCTGAGTGATAATTGCGCGATGGATGCGATCGACAAAGAAATCTTGCGCGAGCTTCAGGCGGACGGCCGGCTCAGCAACCAGGAGCTGGCCCAGCGCGTGGGCCTCACCCCCTCCCCCTGCATGCGCCGGGTCCGCCAGCTCGAAGAGGAAGGGATCATCCAGGGCTACCGCGCGGTGATCTCCCCCGAAGCGGTGGGCCGCGGCTTCGAGGTCCTGGTCTCCGTGGAGGTACGCCGCGACCGCGAGGCCGTCGAAGCCTTCGAGGCCGCCCTCCAGGACATCCCGGACGTGATCGAGGCCTACCGCCTCTTCGGCAGCCCCGGCTGCCTCCTGCGCATCGCGGTGGCGGACCTCCGCGCCTACGAACGCCTCTGGATCGAACAGCTCACGGCCCTCTCGGGCGTCACGGAGGTCAACTCCCAGATCATCATGAAACGCATCAAGGAACCGACGGGTCTCCCGGTCTGACGGCCCGCCGCCCGCATTGACCGGCCGGCGAATGTACGGTTAGGGTCACCTAAGTCGATGTGGTGCGGCCCTTGGCCCCCGTCCCGATTCTTTTGCACACGCGGTGCCGCCAGGGGGAGTCGTCCTACCCATGCTGTGTACGAGGCTGACGAACGCGAACATCCTCACCATGGACCCCGGCCGTCCCTTCGCCCGGGAGCTGGGGATCTGGCGGGGGCGGATCGTGGGGCTCGACGAGGACGTGGCTTCGCTGCCCGCCCGGGAGGTCGTGGATCTGCAGGGGGCGACCGTGCTGCCCGGGTTCATCGACAGCCATGTGCACCTGGCCTGGGCCGGTCTGAAGCAGAGCACCCCGAGCGTCGCCCCGTGCGAGCGGGTCGAGGACGTGCTGGCGGTGGTGGCCGGGGCCGTGGCGCGGTCGGCGGGCGGGGACGGGGCCTGGGTCGATGTCATGGGGTACGACCAGCGGGCCCTCGGGCGGCATCTGACCGCCGCCGAGCTGGACACGGTCAGCCGCGGGCGCAAGGTGTTCCTGATGCACGACTCCGGGCACGGGTGCGTCGTGAACAGCGCGGTGCTGCGCCTGCTGCCCGCCGGCGTTCCGCACCAGGACGGCTTTCTGGCCGAGGGCGCGATGACCGCCGCCCGGCGGCTCCGGCTGCCGTACGGGCAGGAGGAGATCGCCGATGCCGTCGAGCGTGCGGCCCGGACCTGCCTGGCCGAAGGCGTGACCGCCGTCGCCGAGGCGGGCATCGGGGGCGGGCTGCTCGGGCACAGCCCGGTGGAACTCGGCGCCTATCAACTGCTGCGGGACCGCGGAAGGCTGCCCCTGCGGGTCCAGCTGATGCCCGCGGGCGATACGTTGCGTCCGCGCGAGGCACACCGGGAGGACGGGATCCCCCGCGCCCTGGACCTGGGCATGCGCACCGGGTTCGGGGACGACTGGCTGTCGCTGGGCGCGCTCAAGATCTACACCGACGGCGGGATGATGGCCCGTACGGCCGCGCTCACGGCCCCGTACGCGGGCACGGACCACACCGGTCAGCTGCAGGACGACCCCGACGTCCTCACCCGGCTGATCGTGGACGGCCATCTCGGTGGCTGGCAGCTCGCCGTGCACGCCATCGGGGACCGCGCCGCCGACCTCGCGCTCGACGCGCTGGAGCGGGCGCAGCGGCTGCGGCCCCGGCCGGACGCGCGGCACCGGATCGAGCACGCCGGGCTGATCCGCCCCGACCAGCTCCCGCGCTTCGCGCGCCTGGGCGTCAGCGCGGTCGTCCAGCCCGCCTTCCTGCACTCCTTCGGCGACGACTACGCGGACGTGATGGGCGAGGAGCGGGCTCCCTGGATGTACCGGGGGCGCGGGTTCCTGGACCACGGGGTGACCCTCGTGGGGAGTTCGGACCGGCCCGTCACGGACGGGGCCCCGCTCCGGGCCATCCAGTTCATGGTCGAGCGTGCCTCCGCCTCCGGCCGGGCGATCGGGCCGGACGAGGCGGTCACCGTCGAGGAGGCGCTGCGCGCCTACACGGTCGCCGGTGCGTACGCCTGCCGGTGGGACGACGGCGCCGGCAGCCTCGCCCCGGGGAAGCGCGCCGATCTGGTGGTCCTGGGGGACGACCCGCGGTCCGTGGATCCCTCCCGGATCGCCGGCATCGAGGTCGTGTCGACATGGGTCGACGGAAACGAAGCGACGGACGAAGGAAAGCTGTGAGCAGTCAGGTGAACGTACTGGAACGGTTCTCCCCCCTGTGGGAGGTGCCCGAGATGCCGCCGCGCTGGGTGATCTGGCACGCGGGCGCGGGCGACTCCTTCGTCTTCGACCGGGAGTACAACATGCCCGTCGACGTGGACGACACTCTCCTGGGGGAGGTCCTGTGCCGGATGCGCGAAGCCGGGGCCCCGGAAGGCGCCGATTACCCCGGCCGCCCGTGCGGATGACGGCCCCGGAGCACCCCGACACCGGCAGCGGCAGCGGCACCGGCACCGGCGTCCCGGCCGGGCACTGGCTCTCCTCCCCCGGGCCGGGGCTGTGGGCCGTGCGCGTGAGCCTGTACGCGGACCGGGCGCGGGAGTCGGAGGGACTGCTCGACGGCGGCGAACGGGCCCGGCTCCAGGGGTTCAGGCGCGCCGCCGACCGTGACCAGTACCGGGTCGCCCACGTCGTGCTGCGGCAGTTGCTGGGCGAGCGGCTCGGCCTGGATCCGGCGCGGGTGCGGTTCTTCCGCGAGCCGTGCCCCGGCTGCGGCGGGCCGCACGGCCGGCCGGCGGTGGCCGGCACACCGCTGCACTTCTCGCTGTCCCACGCGGGGGACGCCGTCCTGGTGGCCTTCGCGGACAGCCCCGTCGGCGTCGACGTCGAGCGTCGGCCGGACCCGGCGCTGGCGGTCCAGGTCGCCTCCGAACTGTCGGAGGTGCTCCATCCCGCCGAGCGCGCCGAGGTGGCGGCGCTGCCGGCCGGTGAACGTCCCGCCGCGGTGGCCCGCTGCTGGTCCCGGAAGGAGGCCTACCTCAAGGGAGTCGGGATCGGCCTCGGCGGGAACCCGGCCCTGGCGTACGTGGGGACCGGCGCCGCCCCCTCGGCCCCGCCGGGATGGACCGTCGCCGATGTGCCCGCCTTTCCCGGATATGTGGCGGCACGCGCCGTGCGTACGGGGCGACTTGGCCCCAATGGCTAAGTAAGGCTAACCTTACTTAGATCGTTCCGCCGGGAGGCCCCGCCCCCGTACCCGCACACGGCGGAACCGAGGAAGGAACACCTTGACCACGGCCACGCTGCACCCTGCCGCCGCGCACGCCACTCCGAGGCCCCGCGACCACGCCCCGGCACCCGCCCCCGTCCCCGTCCCCGGGTTCACAGTGCGTCCGGCCCGCCGGGACGACGGGCCGGCGCTCGCCGCCCTCTCCCGGCCGTTCGTCCAGGCCGGGGCGCTCCGCGAACGCCCCCTCGCGCTCTACCTCTCCCGCGCGAGCGACTTCCTCGTCGCCCAGGCACCCGACGGAACCCTCGAAGGCTGCCTCGGCCTGCGCGAACACCCCGGCGCCGGCGTGCTGTACAACTTCTGCGTCGCGGCCCACCGGCAGGGCACGGGCACGGGCGCCCGCCTGCTGCACGCGGCGGTCGCCAGGGCCCGTACCCGCTCCCTGGCCACGCTGTTCACGGCGACGACCGGCAGCGGCCGCCTCTTCCTCGGCCACGGGTTCCGCCCCGCCTCACCGAGCCTGGCACCGGCCGACTGGGCGCGGTCCCTGGACCCCGCCCGGGGGGCGCGCGTCCTGGCCCGCGCCCTGTAGGGGGCCACGGCGGGGACGGCGGAGGGGCAGGGACGGCGACGGGGGCGGGCGTGGCGCCGGGGTTTGTGCGGGCTGCCGGGTCATGATGACGCCGTGCGACTTGATCATGTGTCCTATGCGGTGGCCCGCGACAGCTTCGTCTCCACCGTCCAGTGGATCGGATCGGCGCTCGGCGCCGGGTTCGTCGACGGGGGTGTGCACCCACGGTTCGGCACCCGCAATTTCATCCTCCCGCTGAGCGGCGGCACCTACGTCGAGGTGGTCACCACGCTCGACCACCCCGCCGCCGACCGCGCGCCCTTCGGCCAGGCGGTCGCCCGCCGCGCCGCCGAGGGCGGCGGCTGGCTCGGCTGGGTGGTCTCCGTCGATGACATCGCCCCGGTCGAGGCCCGCCTCGGCCGCACCTCGGACGAGGGGCACCGGGTCCGCCCCGACGGGTTCGACCTGAGGTGGAAGCAGATCGGCGTGCGGGAACTGATGGAGGACCCGCAACTGCCCTTCTTCCTGGAGTGGGCGGTCCCCCTCGAGGAGCGCCCGAGCGCCGACCCTCGGACCTCCACCACCATCCAGGGGGTCTCCATCGCCGGCGACGCCGCCTCCATCGCCGCGTTCCTCGGCGAACCGGCCGACCACCCCCTCGACCAGATCGACGTCACCTGGGTCGAGGAGGAGGAGCCGGGCCTGGTCTCGGTCGAGTTCGCCACCGCCCACGGCCCGGTCACCATCTGACCTCTGGCCCACGGGTCCTACGGGACCTGCGCGCTACGGACCTGCGCGCCACGCGGCCCGCCCGCGCTACGGGGCCCGCGCGCTAAGGAGCCCGCCCGCTACGCCGCGTCGAGGATCCCCGGCAGCGCCGCGAGCAGGGCGTCGGCCCGCTCCCGCGGCAGCGTCAGGGCGGGGGCCAGCCGTACGACGCCCGCGCCCGCCGCGTTGACGAGGAACCCGGCGTCCTGCGCGGCCCGCTGGACCCGCGCGGCGACCGGCTCGGCGAGGGCGATGCCCAGGAGCAGACCGGCGCCCCGGACGTCGCGGACCAGGGGGTGGTCCAGTGCCTCGATGCCGAGCCTCAGCCGCTCCCCCAACCTCGCGGCATGCGCGAGCAGCCCTTCCTTCCCGATGGTCTCCAGGACGGCGAGCCCGGCCGCGCACGCGACCGGATTGCCGCCGAAGGTGGAGCCGTGTTGACCGGGGGTCAGCAGCTCGGCGGCGGCGCCGAAGGCGACCGTGGCACCGATCGGCAGGCCGCCGCCCAGCCCCTTGGCGAGGGTGATCACGTCCGGCTCGGCTCCCGGCTCCGCCTGGTGCGCGAACCAGTGGCCGGTGCGGCCGATCCCGGTCTGCACTTCGTCCAGGACGAGCAGGGTGCCGGTGGCGCGGGTGATCTCGCGGGCCGCCCGCAGGTAGCCCGGCGGCGCCGGGACGACCCCGGCCTCGCCCTGCAGGGGTTCGAGCACGACCGCGGCCGTGTGCTCCGTGACGGCCGCGCGCAGCGCCCGCGCGTCCCCGTAGGGCACGTGCGTGACCTCCCCGGGCAGGGGCAGGAAGGGGGCGCGCTTGGGCGGCTGGCCGGTGAGGGCCAGGGCTCCCAGGGTGCGCCCGTGGAACCCGCCCTCCGTCGCGACGAGGTGCGGGCGGCCGGTCCGGCGGGCGATCTTGAAGGCGGCTTCGACCGCCTCCGCGCCCGAGTTGGCGAAGAACACCCGGCCCGGCCGCTCCAGCAGGTCCAGGAGCCGTTCCGCCAGCGCGACGGCCGGCTCCGAGACGAACAGGTTCGACACGTGGCCGAGCCGGGCGATCTGCTCCTGGACGGCCGCGACCAGGGCCGGGTGGGCGTGCCCGAGGGCGTTGACGGCGATCCCGCCGGTGAAGTCCGTGTACGCGCGGCCGTCCTCGTCCCAGACCGTGCTGCCCTCACCCCTGACGAGGGCCAGCGCGGGGGTTCCGTAGGTGTCCATCATCACCGTGCGCCAGCGGTCGGCGAGCGGTGGCATCGTGCTCCCGGCCGGCGGCGGCGCACTGCTCTCGGCGGTCACGCGCCGTCCCCCTCCTCGCCCGGGTCGCGCGGACCGGGCTCGTCGTCCGGCACCACCGTGGTGCCGGGTCCGTCCTCGGTGAGGACTCCGCGCAGCAGCGCGTGCGGCGCCCGGCCGTCGATGACCTGGGCCCGGGCGACTCCGGCCCGTACGGCGCGCAGGCAGCCCTCCATCTTGGGGAGCATGCCGCTCGCCAGCTCCGGCAGCAGGGCGTCCAGTTCGCGGGCCGTCAGGCGGCCGATCACCTCGGTGCTGTGCGGCCAGTCCGCGTACAGTCCCTCGACGTCGGTCATCACCACGAGCCGGTCCGCCCCGAGGGCCACGGCCAGGGCGGAGGCCGCGAGGTCGGCGTTGACGTTGTAGACCTGGCCGTCCTCGCCGCGGGCGACGGGGGAGACCACGGGGATGCGGCCCTGCTCCAGGAGCGCGGCGATCGCGCTGCCGTCCACGTCGACGATGTCGCCGACCTGGCCGATGTCCACCGGCCGGCCGTCCACCCAGGCCGGGCGGCGCACGGCGGTCATCGTGTGGGCGTCCTCGCCCGACAGGCCCACGGCGAAGGGCCCGTGGGCGTTGATGGCGCCGACCAGTTCGCGCTGGACCTGTCCGGTGAGCACCATGCGCACGACGTCCATCGTCTCCGGCGTGGTCACCCGCAGCCCGGCCTCGAAGCGGACCTCCAGGCCGAGCCGGTCGAGGAGCGCGCTGATCTGGGGCCCGCCGCCGTGGACGACGACGGGCCGCAGGCCCGCGTGCCACAGCTCCACGACGTCCTGGGCGAACGACCGCTGCGCGGACGGGTCCACCATGGCGTTGCCGCCGAACTTGACGACGACCGTCCGGCCCTGGAGCTGCTCCAGCCAGGGCAGGTCCCGGGGGGCCGGCCCGGCGGCCCGCGCCGGCGTGTGCGTCCGCGTCGTCCGCACGGTCTGCGCCGTCTGCACTGTCTGCACCGTCCGCATCGTCGTCCCGGTCCCGTTCACGAGCTGTAGGCGCTGTTCTCGTGCACGTACTCGGCCGTCAGGTCGTTGGTCCAGATCACGGCCGAGGCGTCACCGGAGCGCAGGTCCACGGTGAGGGCGATCCGGCGGCCGGACAGGTCGACCTTGTCCCGCGACTCCCCCGCGGCGCCGTCCCGGCACACCCGGACGCCGTTGATCGCCACGTCCAGCCGGTCCGCGTCGAAGACGGCCGAGGTGGTGCCGATCGCGGACAGCACCCGGCCCCAGTTGGGGTCCTCGCCGTGCAGGGCGCACTTGAGGAGGTTGTTGCGGGCCACCGAGCGGCCCACCTCCACGGCGTCCGCCTCCGAGGCGGCGCCGACGACGGCCACCTCGATCTCCTTGGACGCGCCTTCGGCGTCCGCCACCAGCTGGAGCGCCAGGTCCCGGCACACGGCGTGCACGGCCGCGGTGAGCTCCGCGGGTGCGGGCGTGATGCCCGAGCTGCCCGAGGCGAGCAGCAGCACGGTGTCGTTGGTGGACATGCAGCCGTCCGAGTCCACCCGGTCGAAGGTGGTGCGCACGGCCTCGCGCAGCGCCGCGTCGAGCACGTCGGCGCTCGCGTCGGCGTCGGTGGTCAGGACGACCAGCATGGTGGCGAGCCCCGGGGCGAGCATCCCGGCGCCCTTCGCCATGCCTCCCACCGTCCAGCCGGGGCCGGCGGCCACGGCCGTCTTGTGGACGGAGTCCGTGGTCTTGATCGCGACGGCGGCCTCCTCGCCGCCCTCGGGCGACAGCCGGTCCGCGGCGGCGGCGATGCCGGCCGTCACCCGGTCCATCGGGAGCCGGACCCCGATGAGGCCGGTGGAGCACACCGCGACCTCGTCGGCGGCGGTTTCCACGGCCAGCGCGGTGCGCTCCGCCATCACCCGGGTGTCCTCCGCGCCCGCGGGTCCCGTACAGGCGTTCGCGCCGCCGGAGTTGAGGACGACGGCGGAGATCCGCCCGTCGGCGAGCACGCGGCGGGACCAGCGTACGGGCGCGGCCTGCACGCGGTTCGAGGTGAAGACACCGGCGGCGGCGCGCGACGGCCCCCGGTTCACCACCAGGGCCAGGTCCGGGTCGCCGGACTCCTTGATGCCGGCGCGCACGGCGCCGGCAAGGAATCCGCGGGCGGCGGTCACACTCACGGAGCCACTCCATTCATGGGCAGGCCCTGCCGTTCCGGCAGGCCGAGGGCTATGTTCATGCTCTGCACCGCGCCACCGGCGGTGCCCTTCGTCAGGTTGTCGATGGCGCTCACGCAGATCAGCCTGCGGGCGTCCGGGTCCACGGCGATCTGCACCTGGGCGGCGTTCGAGCCGAGGACGGCCGCCGTGGTGGGCCACTGGCCGGGCGGCAGCAGCCGTACGAACGGCTGGTCGGCGTACGCGGCTTCGAACACGGCGCGCACCTCGTCCTCGGCGAGCGCCTGCGCGGCCGGGCGCAGCCGGGCCGAGCAGGTGGCGAGGATGCCCCGGGGCATGGGGGCCAGGGTGGGCGTGAAGGAGACGGTGACGTGTTCGCCGGCCGCGCGGGACAGGTTCTGGGCGATCTCCGGGGTGTGCCGGTGGCCGCCGCCGACTCCGTACGGGCTCATGGAGCCCATGACTTCGGCGCCGAGGAGGTGGGTCTTGAGCGCGCGTCCGGCGCCGGAGGTTCCGCTGGCGGCGACGATGACGGCCTCGGGCTCGACCAGGTGCGCCGCGTGGGCGGGGTACAGGGCCAGGGTGACCGCCGTGGGGTAGCAGCCGGGAACGGCGATCCGGGTGGCTCCCTTCAACTCGGCCCGTGCTCCCGGAAGTTCCGGCAGTCCGTACGGCCAGGTGCCGGCGTGGGCGCTGCCGTAGAACCGCCCCCAGGCCGACGGGTCCCGCAGCCGGAAGTCGGCTCCGCAGTCCACCACCAGCGTGCCGGGCTCCAACTCGGCTGCCAGTGCGCCCGATTGGCCGTGGGGCAGGGCGAGGAAGACCACGTCGTGGCCGCGCAGGGAGGCGGCGGAGGTGTCCAGGAGGATCCGGTCGGCGAACTCCGGAAGCTGGGGCTGTACGGAACCCAGCGGGCGCCCCGCGCTGCTGTGCGCGGTCAACGCGCCGATCTCCACGCCGGGATGCGAGCTCAGCAGGCGGAGCAGTTCCCCGCCCGCGTAGCCGCTGGCACCGGCCACCGCGACCCGTACGGTCATGTTCTCGCGCTCTCTCTCGGGCCGCGGAGGAAGCCCGTGCGGCCACTCCCCTGATGCCGTGCGTGCGGTCCCGCGCACCATCCACGACTACTTAGCTTAGCCTAACCTAATTCGACCGGCTCCATGCTCGCATCCGCCAACGACCGGCCGGCCAACCGGACATGAAACGGCCCTGAACACGACGCGGCCCCGGACACAGCACGGCCCCGGACGCGGCGCGAGCGCGGCGCGTCCGGGGCCGTTCCGGTCAGGCTTCGACGGCCGCCGCGAGGGACCGGGGGCGCAGGTCGGTCCAGTTCGACTCGATGAACTCCAGGCACGCGTCGCGCGTGGTCTCGGCGAGGGCGACGGTCCATCCGCCGGGAGCGTCGGCGAAGGACGGCCAGAGGGAGTGCTGACCCTCGTCGTTCACCAGGACCAGGAAACGGCCGTCGGCATCGTCGAACGGGTTGGTGCTCATACTGGGGTTCCTCCAGGAGCCCGATGGGACCGGCGGCGGCGTCGGCGTGCGGCGCGCGGTGCGCGCAGTCCGGCCGCGGGCGCCGTGCCCGTGGGGAAGGTCGATCGTGAACGAAGCGAGCCCATCACTTAGGTTAGGCTCGCCTAATTATAGAGCTTAACGTTTCCCCTTCCCCCTCACAAGGAGGCACCGATGCGTGCACGCGAACGGATTCTGGCCGAGGACGGCTCGGAGAGCCCCTTCGCCGCGTTCGGCCTGCCCGGCACGCCCGGCACCGATGAGTTCTGGGCGGCCGCGGCTCCCGCGTCCGCGCCTTCCGGCGACGGCGGTTGGGTCACCCTGTTCCTGTGGCGCGGCAGCCCGACGGTCATCGATTTCGAGAGCTGGTCGGATCCGGTGGCGCTGCTCCGCTGGCGCGACACGGACTGCTGGTACGCCGAAGTGCGCATGCCCGCGCGGCTCCGGGTGACCTACCGGTTCCTCGCCGACGACGGGTCCTCCTACCCCGATCCCCTCAACCCGCTCCGGGCCGGCGGCGAACGGTCCATCGCCGCCACCCCGGACGCACCGCCCCAGCCGTACTGGCCCGCCGTGGACGCGGACGACGTACTGCCCCTGCCGCGCACCCGGATCCGCTGGGCGAGCGACCGGCTCGGCGGCAAGCGCACCGTACGGGTCCACCCGGTGGGCGGCGGCGGCCCGGTGGTCCTGCTGCTCGACGGGGACGACTGGCTCTACCTCCACCCGGCCATGACGGCCTTCGACGCGGCCTTCGAGGCCGGCGACATGCCCGCGGCCACGCTGGTGTTCCTGCCCACCAAGGACCGGCAGGCGGAGTTCGGCTGCGGGCCCGGGCTGTGGGAGGCGGTACGGGACGAACTGCTGCCGCTGGTCGCGGAGTGCGGGGTCCCCGCGGACCTGGGCCGGCTGGTGGTCGCCGGGCAGAGCCTCGCCGGTCTGAGCGCGATGTACGCGGCGCTGGAGTTCCCGGAGCTGGTGTCCCGGGTCGCCTGTCAGTCGGGGTCGTTCTGGTGGACCCCCGGGGCCTCCGGCCTGCCGGACCCGCTGGGCGGTCCGCGCGGCGGCGCCATCGCCGCGCGTCTGCGCGAGCACCCCGCCCCGGCGGGACTGCGGATCGCCTTCGACCTGGGCGAGCACGAGACGCGCATGCGCCCCCACTGCGAGCTGGTCGAGGCCCTGACGGAACAGGCCGGTGCGACCGTACGGGTCTCCCGCTCGGCATCGGGCCACGACCGCGCGGGCTGGCGGCAGGCCCTGCTCAGGGACGTGGCCTGGGCACTGGCCTGACCGCCCGGCGCAAACGGCGCACAAGGCGAAGGGGGCCCGGCGGATCGCCGGGCCCCCTTCGCCGTTCACCGCTCACGCGGTCCCGCTCACGCGGTCCCGTTCACCGCTCACGCGGTCAGCGCGTGACCGCCGCGCAGTACGCCGGGTCACTGGCCAGCAGGTGCCGGTGCGTGCCCTCGGCCGTGACCACCCCGTCGTCCATGACCAGGACCCGGTCGGCCGCGTCCAGCAGGGCCGGGCTGCTGGTGAAGACCACGGTGGTGCGGCCCCGGCGCAGCTGCGCGACCTTGCGCGCCACGAGCTGCTCGGTGACCGCGTCCACCGCCGTGGTCGGGTCGCGCAGCACCAGCACGTCGGAGTCCGCGGCCAGCGCCCGCGCCAGCGAGAGCCGCTGGCGCTGCCCGCCGGAGAGGTTCGAACCGCGGTCGCGGACCTCGTAGTCGAGTCCCTCCCGGTGCAGGGCGACGACATCGGTCAGCATGGACGCCTCGACGGCCTCGGGGACCGTGCGGCTGGTGCCCGACGGGTCGATGTTCGTACGGAGGGTTCCCGCGAAGATCTCCCCGTCGTACGGGTTCACCAGCATGAGCTCGCGGACCGCCTCGACCGACAGGTCAGCGAGGTCCTGCCCGCCGAGCCGCACGGTGCCGCCGTACGAGGCCGGCGGCACGTTCACGGCCAGGATCGAGGCGAGTTCGGCCGCCGCCCGCGGCTGGTAGACCGCGATCGCCGTGAACTGGCCCGCCGGGACGTGGAACTTCAGGCCCTGGAGGGACTCGTAGCGGACGCAGTCGATCTCCAGGTCCCCGCCGGGTGCCGGGCGGGCCGTCCCCGTGGCCACCACCGGCGGGGCGGACAGCACCAGCGCCATCCGCTCCGCCGAGGCGCGGGCCATCATCACGTACTTGGGCATGTCCGAGAACAGCCGGAGCGGCTCCATGATGAACTGCGCCAGGCCCACGGCCATGACGAGCTCACCGATGCTGATCTGCCCCTCGAAGGCCAGCCAGCCGGCGGTCAGGGTGACCGAGGCGGCGAGGATCGCGTTCAGGCCCAGCGCGGTGCCCGTGTAGACGCCGTTCACCCGGGCGACGGTGATGGCCTGTTCCTTGGCCTCCGTACTGACCTTCCGGTAGGACCGGAACGCCGCGTGGTTGCCGCCGAAGCCGTGCAGCGGGCGCAGGCCGGTGATCAGGTCGGCGACCTTCGCACCCGCCCGCGCCACCCGGGCCTGCTGCTCCTGGGTGCTGCTGCCGATCCGCTTCGACATCACGCTGAGGGAGGTGAGGATCAGGGCCGTCCCCACCATGACCAGCAGGCCGAGGCGCAGGTCCGCCAGGCTCAGCGCGACCGCCGCGACCAGCACCGCGACCGAGGAGCTGATCAGCATCGGCACGACCTCGACGATGTCGGCGGTCTGGTCGGCGTCCTCGGTGGCGATGGTGAGCACCTCGCCGGACTTGAGGTCCACGTCCCGGGCCACCGGCTGGAGGCCGCAGGACGCGACCCGCACCCTCCAGTGGTGGGCCTCGGTCGTGTTGGCCTTCTGCAGGATGCGCATCCCGAACCGCCACGACAGCGACACGGTCGTGATGATCACGGCCAGCGCGGCGATCGAGAGGACGAGCGCCGTCAGGCTCCGCCCGCGCATCGTGTGGTCGACGATCAGGCCGAGCGCGATGGGGAAGGCCGTCTCGCCGGCCTGGTACAGGCCCATGAGGACGGTGCCCCAGACCATGGCGCCGCCGTTGCGCCGTGCGGCGGTCCGCAGGATGTCGGATCCCGCGCGGCGGGATCTCTGGACGTCAGGAGTTGTCATCGATGTGCCCGGCAATCGCTTCGGGGGTTCGCAGGGTGAGCAGGTCACGGATGGTGATCGTGGGGCCGAATTCACGGCGCAGCAGTCCCACCAGGCGTACGGCCAGCATGGAGTGTCCGCCGAGGGAGACGAAATCGCTCACGGCGCTCACCTCGTCCTCGTCCAGGTCCAGGGCTTCGGCGAAGAACTCGCAGACCAGGACCTCGGTCTCGGTCCGCGGGCCGCGCTCGCCCGAGGTGGTCAGCGCGCCCAGCGGCCTGGGCTCCGGCAGGGCCTTGGTGTCGGCCTTCCCGTTCACCGTGAGCGGGATGGCGCCGACCTGGGCGTAGTGGGTGGGGCGCATGTAGTCCGGCAGTCCGGTGCCCGCCTCGGCGGCGACCGCAGCCAGGTCGGAGCCGTCGGCCAGTACGAGGTACGCGGCCAGCCGGTACGCGCCGTCGACCTGCGGGTCGGGCTGGGCGACCGCGGCGGTGAACCGTACCGCCGGGTGCGCGGCGAACGCGGCCTCCACCTCGCCCAGTTCGACGCGGTGGCCGCGGATCTTGACCTGCTGGTCGGTGCGGCCGAGGTACATCAGGTTCCCGTCCGGCCGGCGGACCACCAGGTCCCCGGTGCGGTACATGCGCTCGCCGGGCGCCCCGAACGGGGAGGCGACGAACCGGTCCGCGGTCTGGCCCGGCCGGCCCAGGTACCCGCGGGCGATGCCGATGCCGGAGACGTAGAGCTCACCGGGGACCCCGTCCGGCAGGGGCCGCAGCCACGGGTCCAGGACGAACACCTCGGTGTTGTCGATGGCCACGCCCACCACCGGGTCCTGGCACTCGAAGGTGCCGACGCCCAGGGTGTTGATGGTGTATTCCGTGGGTCCGTACAGGTTGTAGCCGACGGTCCCCTCGGTCTCGGCGAGCCGCTGCCACAGGGTCGGGGTGACCGCCTCGCCGCCCAGGAGCACGAGCGCGGGGCGCCGGTCCGGGTTGTCGAGGAGGCCTTCGGCGGCCAGCTGCTGTGCGTAGGTCGGGGTCACGTTGACGACGTCGATCCCGTGCTCGCGGCAGTAGTCGACCAGGGCGGGTGCGTCGCGGCGCAGTTCCTCGTCGCAGATGTGCACCTCGTGGCCGTCGGCGAGCCACAGGAGCTCCTCCCACGACATGTCGAAGGCGAAGGACACGGTGTGCGCGATCTTGAAGATCCGGTTGCCGTGCTCGGCCAGCACCGGCGCGAAGATGCGGCGCTGGTGGTTGATCAGCATGTTGGTGAGTCCGGCGTACTCGGTCACCACGCCCTTGGGCTTGCCCGTGGAACCGGAGGTGTAGATCGTGTACGCGGGGTGCCGCAGCCGGTCCGGGTCGTCCGGTGCGAACGTCACGAGCGGCTCGGCCCGCGGAAGGGGCCGGTCCAGTTCGATGAGGTCACCGGGCTCGACCGGGCCGCCGGTCAGCCGGGGCGAGACGGCGCTGACGGTGAGGATCACCTCGGGCCGTGCGTCGGCGACGATCGTGGCGATCCGCTCGTCCGGGTGGTCCAGCTCCAGCGGTACGTACGCGGCTCCGGTGCGCAGGACGGCGAACAGCGCGACGATCCAGTCGAGCGTGCGCGGGATCGCCAGGCCCACGGTCTTCTCCGGGCCGATGCCGCGCCCGGCGAGGACGCCCGCCAGCAGGCGGCTGCGGTCCCGCAGTTCGGCGAAGGTCATGCTCCGGCCGTGCGCGACGAGCGCGACCCGTCCGGGTGCGGCGTCCGCCGCCCGGTCGAAGCGGTCGATCACCGTGTCCGTGCCGATGTCCGTACGGTCGGCCGGCGCGGGCACCGGGCCGAGGCCGGGCAGCGCGCCCACCGGTCCGGTGGCGCGGGCCAGGTCCTGGAGCAGGCCGACGTAGTCGTCGAGGAGGCGGCGGGCGCTCGCGGAGTCGCCGTGGCGGTGCTCCAGCTTGACCGTGAGCCGGTCGCCGGGGGTGACGACCCAGGTGAACGGGTAGTGGGTGGAATCGTCCGACTTCACCTCGGTGATGCCGTGGCGGGCGTTCATCTCGGCGAGCCCGTCCAGGTCCAGGAAGTTCTGGAGGACGAACAGGTTGTCGAAGAGGGTGTCGTGGCCGCTGGCCCGCTGGATCTCGCCGAGCCCCAGGTGCTCGTGCTCCATCGCCTCGACCCGGGCGGCCTGTACGGACGCCAGGTACTGGCCGACCGTGTCCTGCGGCCTGGCCCGCGTCCACAGGGGGACGGTGTTGAGCAGCACGCCGACGATGTCGGACAGGCCCTCGCCCTCGCGGCCGGAGACGGTGACGCCGAACACGGCATCGGCCCTGCCGGTGTGGGCGCCGAGGAGCAGGCCGAAGGCGCCGGTGAGGACCGAGTTGAGGGTGACTCCGTGCGCCTTGGCCGTCTCCCGCAGCAGTTGCGACTGTTCGGCGGTCAGGGTGTGCAGGAGCGCGGGCGGCAGGTCCTGCGAGAGGGACGGCGCGGGTCCGGCGAGCAGCGTCGGTCCGGTGAGTCCGGTCAGGTGCCCGGCCCAGAACCGCTCCGAGAGCGCCGGGTCCTTGGCGGCGAGCTGCCGGGCGTGGTCCTCGAAGGCCGGGACGGCCGGGGTGCTGTCCGGCTGTTCGCCGGCGAGCAGGGCCCGGTAGGCCTCGAACAGGTCCCGCAGCACGATCGCGCGGGACCAGCCGTCCCACAGCAGCAGGTGGTAGCTGAGGAGCAGGCCGTCGCGGCCGCCGGGCAGCCGGATCACGGTCAGCCGGACCAGCGGCGGCTCGGCCGGGTCGAAGCCGGTGGTGCGGTCCTGGACGCGCAGGGCCTCGACCTCCTCCTCGGTCGACAGCTCGACCGTGCGGACGCCGACCCGGCGGCCCGCCTTGAGGACCTGGACCGGGTTCCCGTCGTCGTCGGTGGTGAAGCCGGCGCCGACGACGGGGTGGCGGGCCATGACCGCGGCCATGGCCTCGGCCAGGGCGTCGGTGTCGAGGCGGTGGTCGAGGGCGAAGTAGCTCTGCGCGACGTAGTGGCCGGCCGTGCCCGCCATCTGGGCCTGGAAGAACAGGCCCCGCTGGAGGGCGGTGACCGGCGCGGTGCGCTCGGCCGTCACGGAGGCTTCCGCGAGGGTTTCCAGGGCGTGCAGCCAGTGCGCGGTGATCTCGTCGGGGATCTCCTCGGCGAGGGTGAAGGCCGCGTGCAGGCTGCCGGTGGCCGCGTCGGTCCAGGCGTTGACCTCGACCGCGTACGGGCTGCCCTGGTCGCCGCCGGTGAGGTGCAGCGCCTGGGACTCGTCGCCCCGGCCGAGGTAGTTGAAGAGCACCTGCGGGCGGGCGGTGAGCAGCGGGGCCGTCTGCGGGTTGAGGTAGCGCAGGCGGCCGTAGGCGAGGTGCCCGGCTTCGTCCGGCTGGCGCGCCGCGAGCTCGCGGGCCGCCGCGACCGGGTCGGTGTGCGCGGTGAGCCGCACGGGCGCGATGGCGGTGAACCAGCCGACCGTACGGGTGTAGTCGTGGTGCTCCAGGACGGAGACCCGGCCGTGCCGCTCCAGCTCGATCGCGAGATCGGTGGGCTCCGGCTGGATCCGCGTCAGTGCGGTGCGCAGGGCGCCGCACAGCAGCTCGGTGAGGGCGACGCCGAGCGCGCCGGGGGCGGTGCGCGTCACCCGGTCGCTGGCCTCGGGGCCCAGGACGACGGTGGTGTCGCGCAGCGCGCCGGGGGCGGGCAGCAGCGCGGGTGCCCGGAGGGTCTCCACCCAGGGTCCGAGGTCGTCGGCGCCGGCGGCGGAGCGCAGGGTCAGCGCGTCGGCGTACTCGGCGTAGGAGGTGGTCGCCGGGGCGAGGGTTTCCCCGCGCAGGGCGGCGGTCAGGTCGTCCGCGAGGATCAGCCAGGAGACGGCGTCGACCGCGAAGTGGTGCACGGTGACCACGAGGGTGCCGGTGGCCGCGAGCCAGCTGAAGGCGGCGATCTCCCCGGTCTCGGGGTCGAGCCGTCCGGCGGCCTCGTTCGCGGCGGCCGTGGCCTCGGCGGTGGCCGCGCGGACCACGGTGGCCCCGCGGGCGGGTTCGGTGCGCAGGGTCCACACGCCGTGCTCGGTGTCCAGGCGCATCCGCAGGGCCGGGTGGGCGGCCACGACGGCGCCGGCGGCGCGCTCGATGTCGGCGAAGGAGGTGCCTTCGGGGACGTCCACGGCCCGGGCCTGGGCGAACCGGGCGAGGGAACCGCCCAGTTCGCGCTGGCGCAGGATGATCGGCGTGGGCGCCAGCGGGCCGTCCTCGCGGCGCGCGGGGGACACGGCGGGTACGTCGGTCCGCGGTGCGCGCGTGCCTAGCAGTTCGGCGAGCGCGCGGGGCGTCTTCAGGAGGAACACGTCGCGCGGTGCGATCGCCAGACCGAGCGCCCTGGCCCGGTTGACCACGGTGATGGCGACGATGCTGTCGCCGCCCGCGCCGAAGAAGTCGGTGTCGGCGCCGGCGTCCGGGTGGGACAGGGTGGCGGCGAAGATGCCGATCAGGGAGGCCAGTACGGAGTCTGCGGCGGCGCCGGTGGTGGCGGAACCGGCGGCCACCGGGGCGCCGGCCCGCTCGTCCTGCTCCGCCTGCGCGGCCCGCTCGATCAGGGTCTTGCGGTCCAGCTTGCCGTTGACGGTCAGCGGCAGGGAGTCCACGGGCAGGACCCGGCCCGGCACCATGTGCGCGGGCAGCTTCTCCGCGAGGAGGGCGGGGAGGTCCCCGGGCACCCGGCCCACGACGTGCGCGACGAGGTGGTCGCCGCTGCCGGCCACGGTGACGGCCACGTCGACCACGCCGTCGAGCTCGCGCAGCGCGGACTCGACCTCGCCGAGCTCGATGCGGAAGCCCTTGAGCTGGACCTGGTCGTCGGCGCGGCCGGTGAACTCCAGTTCCCCGTCGAGGGTACGGACGGCCAGGTCGCCCGTGTGGTACATCCGGGAGCCGTCGTTCGCGAACGGGTTGGCGACGAACCGGCCCGCGGTCAGGCCCGGCCGCCCGAGGTATCCGAGGGACACCTGGTCGCCGGCCACGTAGATCGCGCCGACCCGGCCCGGCGGCACCGGCCGGAGCCGGTCGTCGAGCAGGTGGGTGACCAGGCCCGGGATGGGCCCGCCGATGGGGCTCACGTCGCTGCCGGGGGCGAAGTCCTCCCCGGTCAGCACCCGGTGGGTCACGTGGACCGTGGTCTCGGTGATCCCGTACATGTTGACGAGCTCGGGCGAGGCGGCGCCGTGCCGCTCGACCCAGCCGCGCAGCCGTCCGAGGTCGAGCGCCTCGCCGCCGAAGACGACGCGGCGCAGGGCGGGGAGCGGTTCGCCGGCGTGCCGGTCGGCCTCGGCGAACTGGTAGAAGGCCGAGGGCGTCTGGTTGAGCACGGTCACGCCGCGCTCGCGGACGAGCCGGTGGAAGTCGACCGGGGAACGGGTCAGCCCGTAGTCGGGGACGAGCAGCTCGCCTCCGTGCGCCAGGGCGCCCCACAGCTCCCAGACGGCGAAGTCGAAGGAGTAGGAGTGGAACTGGACCCAGACGTCGTCGGGGCCGAAGCCCATGGCGGGCTGGGTGTGGGCGAGGAGCGCCACCACGCTGGAGTGCGGGACGACGACGCCCTTGGGCTTGCCGGTCGACCCGGAGGTGTAGATCACGTAGGCGGGGTCGTGCCAGCTGACCTCGCCCGCGGCGGACTCGGCGGACGCGCCGGGCACGGCGGACGCGGCGGGCTCCTGCGGCAGTTCGTCACCCTGGACGAGGACCCGGGCGGCGACTCCCGCCCGCTCCAGCAGCGCGGTGAAGCGTGCGCGCTGACCGGGGTCGACGAGGACGGCCTGCGGGGCGGCGTCGCCCAGGACGTACTCCAGTCGGTCGTCCGGGTAGGCCATGTCGAGCGGTACGTAGGCACCGCCCGCGCTGACGATGGCGACCAGGGCGACGACCTGCTCGATGGTGCGCGGGACGGCCACGGCCACGCGCCGGCCCGGCCCGACCCCGGCCGCGCGCAGGGCGGCGGCCAGTTCGTTCTTCGCGGCGGCGAGTTCCCCGTAGGTCAGGGAGCGGGTGGCGCCGTCGAGCGCGCACTGGGTGACGGCGGTGGCCGCCGGGTCCCGGTCCGCGGCGGCGTCGAAGAGGGCGCCGAGGGTGGTCGGGGTGATCCGTGCGGGGCTCCCGCCTGTCTCCGGCGCCAGGTCGCCGACCGGGGCGTCGGGCCGGGTGAGCAGCCCGGTGAGGGTCTGCGCGAAGCGGTTCAGGATGTCCCGGGCGCTGCTCTCGCGCAGGAGTGCGCCGTCGTGGATCAGGTTGAAGCGCGGGCGTCCGTCGAGGGCCCGCTCCACGACCAGGGTCAGCGGGTAGTGCGGGGCTCCCTCGTTGACGAGGCCGGTCACGGACAGGGTGTCGCCGGGGCGGTGCAGGGCGGCCACTTCGGTGGCGACGTCGAACACGACGAGGGTGTCGAAGAGGGAGCCGACGCCGGCCAGCCGGCCGATCCGGGCCAGCGAGACGTGCTGGTGCGGCAGGACCGCGCCCTGGTGCTCGCGCACCGAGGCGAGCAGCTCGCGCGCCGTGGTGGCGGCGTCCCAGCGGGCGCGCAGCGGGACGGTGTTGATGAACAGGCCGACCATGTCCTCGATGCCGGGGACGTCGGCGTCGCGGCCGGAGACCGTGGAGCCGAAGACCACGTCGGCGGAGTGCAGGATCCCGCCCAGGGTCACCGCCCAGGCGCTGTGGACGGCCACGCTCAGCGGTACGCCGGCGGTGCGGGCGGCGGCGTCGATGTCCAGGGCGGGTTCGACGCAGGTGTCGGCGAACCGGTCGGACGGGGTGTGCTCCCTGGCCACGAGCGAGGGGCCGGGCAGCCCGGCGAGTTCGGCGCCCCACACGCGGTCGCTCTCGTCGGCGTCGCGCTCCGCGAGCCAGCCGACGTAGTCGGGGAAGCCGCTCAGCGGGTAGGTGCTCCCCGGCGCGTGGTACTCGGCGAGCAGGGCGCGCAGCATCGGGGGCACCGACCAGCCGTCGGCGATGATGTGGTGCACGGTCTGCACGAGGACGTCGCGGCCGGAGTGCGGGTCGCGGACCAGCGTGAACCGCATCAGCGGGCCGGTGGCCAGGTCGAATCCGGCGCGGCGGTCCCGCTCGGCGAGCTCGTGGAGCTGCGCGTCGGTGATGCCGGGCCGCTCCAGGGTGGTGAAGGGCGCCTCGGCGCCGCTCTCCAGTACGGAGACGACGCGGCCGTCGGCGAGGGCCGTGAACCGCGCGGCCAGGTTCGGGTACAGGGTGAGCAGGCGGGTGGCCGCGGCCGCGAGGCGGGCGGGGTCGAGCTCGCCCTCCAGCGTCAGCAGCTGCTGTTCGACGTAGCTGCCCGCGGAGTCGTCGTCGAAGACGGAGTGGAAGTACAGGCCTTCCTGGAGCGGGGTCAGCGGGAGTACGGCGCGCAGTTCGGGTCCGTCGAGGGCGTCGACGTCGGCCTGGGTGAGCCGCACCAGCGGGAAGTCGCTGGGCGAGTGCCCGCCCTCGTCGAGGGCGGCCAGGGCGGTGAGGGCCGCCAGGAAGTGTCCGCCGAGGGTCTCGATGTCCTCGTCGGTGAACATCCCGTCGGGCCAGGAGAGCGTGGTGACGAGTTCGTACGCGCCGGTGGCGGAGGGTTCGGCGATCGCGTTGAACTCCAGGGCGCGCGGCAGGCGCATCCTCGGGTCGCGCTTCTCGCCGAGCTGGCCGGTGGTGCCGGAGAGCTGCCAGTCGCCGGAGGCGCCCGCGTCGAAGCGGCCCAGGTAGTTGAAGAGGACCTGGGGCGCGGGGGCCGTGAAGGCGGCGTCGGCCAGGTAGCGCAGGGCGCCGTAGGAGACGCCGTTGCCCGGGACGCGGGCGAGGTCCTCCTTGACGGCCTTGAGCGCGGCGGCGAGGTACCGGGGGTCGGTGAGGTCGCGGGCCGTGCCGGGGTCCACGGTCACCGGGAACAGGGTGGTGAACCAGCCGACGGTCCGCGACAGTTCCGGCTCGACGCCGCCGGCGCCGGCCACGTGGCGGCCTTCGCGTCCGTGGCCCTCCAGCTCGATGTGGGCGAAGGTCTGCTCCTGGCCGCGGTCGCGGCGCCACCGGGCGAGGGTGACGGCGAGCGCGGTCAGCAGGACGTCGTTGACGCCGGCGTGGAACTTCGCGGGGATCTCGCCGAGCAGCGCCGCGGTGGCCTCGGAGCCGAGGGTGAGGATCCGGTGCCGCTCCCGCTCGACGGTGTCCGCGGCGGAGGGGGCGCGCCGGCCCAGCGGGGCGTCGGGGCCCGGCAGGGGACGCTCGTAGTGGGCGCGGTCGGCGTCGAAGTCGGCGCTGCCCAGGAGCTGGGTCCAGCGGCGGAACGAGGTGCCCACCGGGGGGAGTTCGATGGGCGTGCCGGCGGAGAACTGGCGCCATGCGGTGGCCAGGTCGTCCATCAGGACCCGCCAGGACACGCCGTCGACCACCACGTGATGGGCGACGAGGACCAGCTGGCGGGCCTCGGGGCGCCAGACGGCCCGCAGCATCACGCCGTGGTCGGGGTCCAGTCCTTCGGTGGCGAGGGCGACGCACGCGTCGAGCGGCCCGTCGCTCACCTGCCAGTCGGCGGTGGCTCCTTCGGCCTGCGGGATGTCGAAGCTCCAGCGGTCCCCGCGCACGAGGCGGGCGCGGAGCATGTCGTGCCGGGCGACGACGGAGTCGAGGACCGGGCCGAGGGCGTCGGTGGTGAGGTCCGCGGGGGTGTTCAGTACGACCGCCTGGACGAAGCCGTCGACGGCGTCCGTGGTCCGGCCGAGCCACTGGACGATGGGCGATCCCTCGACGGGACCGGTCGCCACGTCGGCGTGGTCCGCCCGGGTCAGGTCCTCGCGGCCGGCGACGGCCGCCAGGGCGCCCAGGACGCTGTGGGCGAAGATCTGCCCCGCGGTGACGTAGAGGCCCGCTTCGCGCAGGGCGCTCAGCAGCGAGATGGCGAGGATGCTGTCGCCGCCGAGCTGGAAGAAGTCCTGGTCGACGCCGACTTCCTCCAGCCGCAGCACCGAGGCGACGGCCGCGCAGACGGCGCGCTCCTCGTCGGTGGAGGGCCGGACGAAGGCGCCGGTGACGATCTCCGGTTCGGGCAGGGCGCGCCGGTCGAGCTTGCCGTTCGCGGTGAGCGGGAACTCGGTCATGACGACGACGTGGGCGGGCACCATGTACTCGACCATGTGCGTGGTGGCCCAGGCCTTGACCTCGTCGGCGCGCAGCTGCTCGTGGCCCGCGGCCGGGATCACGTAGCCGACGAGGTACGTGCCGCCCGCGCTGTTCTTCTTCGCGATGACGCAGGTGTGCCGTACCGCGGGGTGCTCCGCGAGGCCGACCTCCACGTCCTCCAGTTCGAGGCGCATGCCGCGGATCTTGATCTGGTTGTCGGCGCGGCCGAGGAAGTCCAGCGAGCCGTCGGGGGCGAACCGGGCGAGGTCACCGGTGCGGTAGAGGCGGGAGCCGTCGGTGGCGAAGGGGTTCGCCACGAACCGGGAGGCCGTCAGTCCGGGGGCGTTCACGTAGCCGCGGCCGAGCAGGAACCCGCCGACGTACAGCTCGCCGCCGACGCCGACCGGCACGGGGCGCAGTTCGTCGTCGAGCACGTAGAGCTGGGTGTTGGGGTTGGCCTTGCCGATGGAGGTCGACAGGCGTTCGGCCTCGCCGCGGTAGATGACGTGGGAGACGCCGATGGTCGTCTCGGCCGGGCCGTAGCCGTGGTACATGGGGATGTCGAGCCGGGTGCGGAACCGCTCGTACAGCTCCGGGGTGAGCACCTCGCCGCCGCACCACACGTGGCGCATGCTGTCGAGGCGGTCGGAGTCTCCGGCGATCTCCAGCAGGACGTCCAGCATGGAGGAGACGAGGTAGGTGAAGGTGACGCGGTGCTCGGCGATCACGCCGAGCAGGTGGTGCGGATCGCGTTCGCCGCCGGGGCGCAGGACGACGAGGCGGCCGCCGCACACCAGCGGGAGGAAGATCTCGTTGATGGATATGTCGAAGGACAGCGGCGCCTTGAACAGCGAGGCGTCGTCGTGGCCGAAGCCCAGGATCTCGTCGACCTGCCACAGCAGGCGCTCGCTGATGGCCTCGTGGCGGATCATCGCGCCCTTGGGGCGGCCGGTGGAGCCGGACGTGAAGATCACGTAGGCCAGGGAGTTTCCGTGCGCGGTGATGCCGGTGCCCTCGGCGGGCTGGTCGGCGTACCGCCAGTCGTCGAGGTCGACGGCGGCGGCGGCCGGTTCCGCGGGGTCGTGTTCGCCGGAGTCGTTGAGCTGGAGCACGACCCGCGCGTCCTCGATGACGACGGCGCGGCGCGCGGCGGGCCACTGCGGATCGAGCGGGACGAAGGCGCCGCCGGCCTGGAGCACGCCGAGCAGGGCGATCACCATGTCGGCGGAGCGGCCGAGCGAGATGCCCACGACCTGCTCGGCGCCGAGTCCGCGGCCGATCAGGTGGTGGGCCAGCTGCGCGGACAGCTCCGCCGCCTGGCGGTAGGTCAGCGAGCGGTCCTCGTCGATGATGGCGACCGCGTCCGGCCTCAGGCGCGCCTGTTCGCGGAACATCTCCACGATGGTGGGCCGGACCCGGTCCGCCGCGTTGTCGTTCCACTCGGCCAGGGTCGCCAGCCGCTGGGCCGCGCCGGACGGGCTGATGGTGCCGAGCGGCCGGTCGGGGAAGTCCGCCAGGTCGTCCAGCGCGAGCTGTGCGTCGGCCTGCGGGACTCCCCCGGGGACGGCGACGGCCCAGCCGTCGGGGGCGGCTTCGCCGGTCTCCCAGCCGCTGGGCGCGGTCCCGCCGTTGTCGGCCCATCCGAGGACGTCCGCGAAGAGCGTGCCGGGGTTCAGGTCGATTCCGTCGGGGCTCTCGCCCGTCGCCCAGTACGACAGTCCGATGGCACAGGCCTCGGCGATGGTCCGGTCGGAGTATCCGCCGGTACGCCGGCGCACGTCTGCCAGGCGCGTGGGAGAGATCAGCACGAGACGAGCGCTCGGTTCCATCATTTGAAGACTCAACACCCTTCCAAGGTACAAAGGCTAGCCTAACCTAAATTAGGGTGACCTAACTAGCGTCTCTCCAGGCCCGCCAGAGTCGCGCGTAGCGGCCGCCCAGGGCCACCAACTCCTCGTGCGTGCCCTGCTCCACGACGCGTCCCGCATCCAGCACGGCGATCCGGTCGGCGGCCACCGCCTGGGTCAGCCGGTGCGCCACGAACAGCGTGGTCCGCCCGGCGCACGCTGCCAGTACGGCCCGCTCCAGCTCGGCGGCGCCCTCGCTGCCCGCCTCCGCGGTGGACTCGTCGAGCACCACCACGGGAGCCCGGCCCAGCACCAGCCGGGCCAGCGCGACCTGGGCGACCTTCGTGCCGTCCAGCCGGGCACCGCCCTCACCGACGTCGGTGTGCAGCCCCTCGGGCAGCGCTTCGACCCACTCGGCCGCTCCTACGGTGCCCAGCGCGGCCAGCAGTTCGGCGTCGGTGGCCTCCGGCGCGGCCAGCCGCAGGTCGTCGGCGAGCGGCCCGGAGAACACGTGCGTCTCCTGGGTCAGGATGCTCACCAGGGCCCGCGCCGCGGCCTCGTCCAGATCGGCGAGGTCGGTCGGGCCGATCCGCACCGACCCGGACTCCGGGGTCCCGATGCCGGCGATCAGCGCGGCCAGGGTCGTCTTGCCGGCGCCCGTCGCACCCACCAGGGCCAGCGAGCCGCCCGCCGGGATCGTCAGGCCGACCTCCTTCAGCACCGGCTCCTCGGCCCCGGGGTAACGGAACGTCAGCCCCTCGACCGTCACCGGGTACGACTCCCGGTCGGCCGGCACGGCGGTCGCGTCCCCGACCAGCCGGTCCTGCGTGGACTCCGCCAGCACCCCGACGAGCCGGGTCAGGCTCGCGCCCGACTTCTGGGCCTCGTCGAAGGTGAACATGATCGCGCCCAGCGGGGTGAACAGCCGGTGGAACACCAGCGGGGCCGCCGCCACTTCACCGAGGCTGGCGGAGCCGGTCTCCAGCAGGACGTAGCCCACCACGAGGATCAGGCTGAGGCCGATGAACTCCGCGCGGTTCTCCCGGCCGACGAACCGGCCGAAGAAGTGGAACACCTCGATGCCGAGGTCCCGTACCCGCCGCGAATCGTCGGAGACCTTCTCGCGGAAGGCCTCCTCCAGCCGGTGCGCCCGTACCGTCTCGATGCCGTTGAGGCCGCTGATCAGCGCCTGCGCGCGCTCGGCCTGGGCCACCGCGCGCTTGCGGTAGAGCGGGGCGGAGCGGGGCAGGTACCAGCGCAGGGCCAGCGCGTAGGCCGGCAGCGCGCAGGCACCCGCCAGGCCGAGCCGCCAGTCGAGACCGAACATGCCGATCGTGGCGATGGTGACCAGGATCCCCGCGGAGAACACCGTGGGGATGGCCGAGCGGATGCCCTTGGACAGGACGGCGACGTCGTCGCCGACCCGGGAGAGCACGTCTCCGCGGCCCACTTGCTCGACCCGGGCGCTGGGCATGCCCAGGACGGCCCGTACGGCGCCCTCGCGCAGGCCGGCGAGCAGGTCGGCGCCGAGCCGCCCGATCAGGTAGGCGGACAGGGCGGTGGCCGCCGCGCCGAGCAGCGCGGCGGCCACCATCCAGGCCCCGATCGTGACCAGGATCGAACGCGGTTCGCCCCCGGTGACCCCGTCGACCACCCTGCCGAGCAGCAGGACGGGGAGCATCTGGAGAGCCGCCCCGGCGACCGTGCTGAGTACGGCTCCGGACGTCAGCCAGGGCATCGTGCGGCAGTTGGCCGCGACCCATCGGGCTGCTTCACGTCCGGTCGTCGTCCGCAGGGTTGCCGGGGCGACCCGGGTTTCCGTGGTGCTCACACCTAGCCGACCGACTTGACGAGCTCGTCGATGGCGAACGGCAGGGCGGGCAGGGTGGCCTGGGACATGGCCGCGCCGGCCGCGGGGCCCTCGCTGTCGAGCAGGTAGGACACCTTGTTGGCCTTGGTGACCTTCAGGTTGGCGAAGAGCTCGGACTTCTTCAGCGCGTCCGTGTCGGCCTTGTCGTTGATGACGAAGACGCGGTCGACGTCGATGAGGTTCATGCGCTCCGGGGAGAGGGCGAAGGAGAACTTGCCGTCCGAGATCTTGTCGAGCTCGGTCTGGGCCTTGAAGCCCATGCCGGTCAGGAGCTGGCCGCGCACGTCGGTGGCGGTGAAGGGGTTGACCGCGTCCTTGTACCAGGACACCGCGACGGCCGTCTGCGTGGCGAACTCGGGGTGCGCCTTCTTGACCGTGGCGAGCTTGTCCTGGATGCCCTGGATCATCGCCTTGCCCTCGGTCTCCTTGCCGACCGCCTTGGAGATCTGCAGGGCGTTGTCCTGCCACGGAGCGCTGAAGGGCTCCTTCTCCGCCTTGGTGCGGCCGACCGTCGGCGCGATCTTCGAGAGCTTGTCGTAGGCGGCCTGGTCGATCTCGGAGTAGACCGCGATGATCAGGTCGGGGCGCAGGGACGCGATCTTCTCGAAGTTGGGGCCGGCGTCACCGTTGTTCATGATGACCTCGGGCTTGGTCTCGCCCCACTTGTCCTTCACCCAGGGCCACTGGGTGTTGATGTCGGGGCTCTGACCGGCCGGGTTCGGGTACTGGTCGACCATGCCGACCGGCTTGATGCCGAACGCGAGGACGCTCTGGTCGTCGGTGTAGCCGACGGTGACGACCCGCTGGGGGGCCTTCTTGACCTCCGTGGTGCCGAAGAAGTGCTCGACGGAGACGGGGAAGGCGCCGGTGGCGGCCGGGGCGCCCGCGTTGTCGTCCTTCTTCTCGTCCTTGTCGGCCGCGTCGGAACCGCACCCTGCGAGGAGGCCTACACCGAGGGCCGCTGCGGACACGGTTGCCGCCAGCTGCCGCCAGGGCTTCATACGTGTCGTTCGGTCGAGGAGCATGCGGGATCCCTTGCTTTCGTGCTGTCCACTGCGGCCCCACTTAGGGCAGGCAAACCGTACCCCGGGGAAGTGAGGTAAGCCTAGCCTAAGTTATGAGTGGGTCGTTTCAGCTGCCCGCACTCCGGACGTGGGTCCGCCCGATCGGCACGACGAGCGGCCGGTCACCCACCGGGTCGTCAATCACCATGGCGCGCAGGCCGAATGCCTCCTGCAGCAGCTCGGCGGTCAGCACCTCGCGCGGATGACCCTGCGCCAGCACCGAACCGGCCTTCATCACGATCAGGTTGTCGCTGTAGCGCGCGGCCAGGTTGAGGTCGTGCAGCACCATGACCACGGTGCGCCCCGACTCGTGCAGGTCGTCCACGAGGTCGAGCACGTCGACGGCGTGCGCCAGGTCGAGATAGGTGGTGGGCTCGTCGAGCAGCAGCAGATCGGTGCCCTGAGCGAGGGTCATGGATATCCATACGCGTTGACGCTGCCCCCCGGAGAGCGCGTCGACGGGCCGGTCGGCCAGGTCGGCCACCCCCGTCATGGCCAGCGCCCGCTCCACGACGGAGGCGTCGTCCGAGGACCACTGGCGCAGCCAGCTCTGGTGCGGATGCCGGCCCCTGGCGACCAGGTCGGCCACGGTCAGCCCCTCCGGCGCGACGGGCGCCTGGGGCAGCAGGCCGAGCTTCTTCGCCACGTCCCGGGTCCGCAGCCGGGCGATGTCCTCGCCGTCCAGGACCACGGATCCGCTGGTCGGCTTGAGGAGCCGCGACAGGGTCCGCAACAGGGTCGACTTCCCGCATCCGTTGGGACCGATGATCGTGGTCACGACCCCCTGCGGGACCGCCACGTCGAGCGAGTCGATGACGGTCCGGTCGCCGTACCCGACCGTGACGCCCCTGGCCGCCAACCGCGGGACGCCCTCGGTCCCGGACTGGACCTCGGTGATGGACTGAGCGACCACGGCTCCCCCTCTATTTAGGCTTGCCTAACCTTTCTATCACCTAGCGGCGGTTCGCCCGCACCAGGAGGTAGATGAGGAAGGGGCCGCCGATCGCGGCGGTGACCACGCCGACCGGCAGGGTGACCGGCAGCGCCGTACGGGCGACCAGATCCGAGCCGAGCAGCAGCAGCGCCCCCGTCACGGCGGACGCCACCAACGGCGGCGTGGGGGACTTCGTCAGACGCAGCGCCACCTGCGGCGCCACCATGGCGACGAACGGGACCGGACCCGCCGCGCTCACGGCGAAGCCTGCCAGGAGCACCGCGCACAGCAGCAGGACGGCCCGTACCAGCCCGTACCGGACGCCGAGACCCGCCGCCACGTCGTCGCCGAAGTGCAGGGGCTTGAACTGGAATGCCACGCCCGCCACGGCCACCGCGAGGGCGAGCGTGCCCCACAGGGCCACCGACACCTCGTCCCACGACCGGTTGTCCAGGGAGCCGACCAGCCAGGCCTGGGCCCGCGCCACGTCCCTGATGTCGGCCGTGACCAGCAGCCAGGTGGTGATGGCCTCCATGACGGCGCTCACGGACAGGCCGATGAGGATGAGCCGGAAGCCGTCGACACCGCGCCGCCAGGCCATGAAGTACACCAGCAGGCCCGTGGCGAGGCCTCCCGCGAGCGCCGCTCCGGACAGCCCCACGGAACTGACGACCGCGGCCGTGGCTCCGCCCGACACCGTCACCAGGCACACCGCGACCGCGCTGGCGCCCCCGGTGATCCCCAGGATGTCCGGACTGGCCAGCGGATTGCGGGCGATGGACTGGGTGATCGCCCCGGACATCCCCAGCGCGATGCCCACGACGAGGCCGGCCAGGGCCCGCGGCAGCCGCAGGTCCATGATCACGAACTGGTCGACCTGCTCGCCGCCGCCGAAGAGGGTGGCCACCACCTGCGGCAGGCCGAGGGGGAAGTCCCCCACGGCGATGGACAGACAGAACATCAGGAAGGCCGCCGCCATCAGCAGCAGCGTGACCAGTACGATCCTGGGCCGCCAGACGAACGACAGGCCGCCGAGCCGCACTCCCGGCACCACCGAGGGCTTCCTGGCGGCCTGTGCGGCGGAGTTCTTGGCGGAGTTCTTGGCGGACTTGTCGGCGGGCTCCCCGGCGGGCTCCTGGCCGGACTTCACCACGGTCACGTTCATGCGCTCTTGAACTTTCCCCGCCACACCAGGACCGCGAAGAACGGGGCGCCGAGCAGAGCGACGAGGATGCCCGCGTCCAGCTCTCCCGGACGCACCACGACGCGTCCCACGATGTCGCAGACCAGAAGGACGACCGCGCCGAGCAGACCCGCGTACGGCACCAGCCAGCGGTAGTCGGGGCCGGCCAGATAACGGGCCACGTGCGCCACCATCAGCCCGAGGAAGGCGATGGGCCCGCACGCCGCCGTGGCCGCGCCCGCCAGCAGGGTGATGGCGACGATGCCGACGGTACGGATCAGCGCGATGTTCACGCCCAGCCCCCGGGCCACGTCGTCGCCCAGGTTCAGCAGGTTGACGGAGGGCAGGGTGGCCAGCGCCAGTACCAGCCCGACCACGATGAAGGCGGTCACCGGCCAGATGACGCCGAAGCCGACGCCGGCCACCGACCCCGCGTTCCAGAACCGCAGGGCGTTCAGCGCCACCTTGTCCGACAGTGCGACCGCCGTCGTCATCGCCATCAGGAACACCGTGACGCCCTGCCCGGCCAGGGCGAGCGTCAGCGGATTGCCCGCGCCCCGGCCGATGCTCGACAGACCGAACACGACGACACCGGCGAGCGCGGCCCCCAGGAAGGCGAACCAGACGTACTGGAAGGGGTCGGTGAACCCGAACAGGGCGATCGCCGACACCACGGCGAAGGAGGCCCCGGTGTTCACCCCGAGCAGGCCGGTGTCCGCGATGGGATTGCGCGTGTACCCCTGGATCAGCGCACCGCCGACGCCCAGGGCGATGCCCGCCACGATCGCGAGGACCGTACGGGGCACCCGTACGGTCCGCATGATGAGCCGGGCTTCGGAGAGCTTCTGGTCGGGGTCCGGATCCGCGAAGAGCCCGTGCCACGCCTCGGCGGGGCTCAGCGCCCGCGCGCCGACGGCGAGGGACACCAGTGCCGCGGCCACGAGGACCACGAGGAGGGCGGCGAGACCCGCGATCCGCCGCCGCCGGGCCCGGGCGACGACCCGGGAGGGGTCCGGGTGCCCGACCGCGGGCAGGCCGCCGGCGGGGCGGCTGGTGGCAGTGGGCACGGACGTTCCTTCTGTATCGGACGGCCCGTACGGGACAACCTGTACGGGACAACTGCGCGGCACAACATGTATGGGCCAACTGTTTGCACACTACTGCCGTGCCTCGGGCGCGATGACGCCCGGGAGGCACGGCAGTGGGTGGGTGAGCGGGTGGGTGAGCGGCTGGGCGGGGACCGGTCAGACGGCCGGCTGGCGGGCTGCGCCGCCCGCTCCCCCGGCGACCGGACGGGCCTGGTCGGGCAGGGCCTTGAGGTTCCGGTCGAGGATCGAGTCGAGTATCTCGCCGACCCGCACCGCGGTGTTGGACAGCAGGGAGGAGGTGATGCCGTGCGTGTGCTCGGTGCCGCCCTGGAGGTAGATGCCGCAGGCCAGTTCGAGATCGGTCGCGACGCGGTAGTCGCGCTCGACCCGGACCCGGCCCCGCTCGTCGCGGTGGCAGCGGTCCGCGACCTCGCCGAGCAGACCCAGGCCGTCGGCCTGCTGGTACCCGGTGGCGCACACCACGACGTCGGCGTCGAGCACGCTCTCCTCGCCGGTGACCAGGGACTTGACGGTGGCGCGGACCCCGTCGGCCGTCTCCTCCACGCCCGTCAGGCGCGAGACGTTCAGGAAGCGCAGCCGCTCGGTGCCGAGCACCTTCTCCTGGTACGACTGGCGGTAGAGGTCGTCGATGAGGTCGATGTCCACCACGGAGTAGTTGGTGTTGCCGTGGTAGCCCATCAGCCGCTGCTTCACGTCCTCCGGGGCGGTGAAGTACTCGTCCACCGCCTGGGGGTCGAAGATGCGGTTGGCGAAGCTGCTGTCGTCCGCCGGGCTGTAGCCGTAGCGCGAGAAGACCGCGCAGACCTCGGCCTGCGGGAAACGGCGGTGCAGGTAGGCCACGTTCTCGGCGGCGCTCTGGCCGGCGCCGACCACGACGAAGCGGGTGGGCTCGCCGCCCTCCAGGCCGTCGATCTTCTTCAGCAGGTCGGTGTTGTGCCAGACGTGCTCGGTCCGCTCGACGCCCTCCGGCATGACCGGGCGCAGCCCGGTGGAGATGACGAGGTTGCGGGCCCGGTGGACGACGACCTCGTCGCCGGAGCGGGCCGTCACGTCGAGGTACTCCACGACGCCGTCCCGCATCACGGGCTCGACGGAGACGACCTGGTGGCCGTACGAGACCATGTCGTCGACCTTGGCGGCGGCCCACTCCAGGTAGTCGTGGAACTCGACGCGCAGCGGGAACAGGTTCTTGTGGTTGACGAAGTCGATCAGGCGCCCCTTCTCCTGCAGGTAGCAGAGGAAGGAGTACTCGCTGGTCGGGTTCCGGAGCGTCACCAGGTCCTTCATGAAGGACACCTGCATGGTCGCGTCGTCGATGAGCATGCCGCGGTGCCACCCGAAGCGGGGCTGCTGCTCGAAGAAGTGGGCGGTGACCGCCTCCTGCCTTCCGACGCGCACGTTGTGCTCGCTGAGCGCGATCGCCATGGCGACGTTCGACGGCCCGAAGCCGATACCGATCAGGTCGTGGATCAGTGGTGCGTCGCCAGGAAGAGCCTGTGACATGTCACTCCCATTGGTGCGGGACAGCCGCCTGCCAGGCGTCGTGTCAGGGGTGGGGAAAGGGGGTGTCCAGGCGCACCGGTGACCGGCAGCCGAGTGGAACTTAGGTAAAGCTAACCTGATCCAGACGGCCTGTCGACCAGACAAACCGGACAACACGCCCCCACTCGGTTCAATCGAGCCCAGAATCGGGGTTGTTGCGTCGTTAGGTAAGCCTTGCTTTACTTGGCTTTGCTCATTCGCTCTTCTGAGGAGGAACCCCTATGCGGGTCGTCATGTTCGGTTATCAGACCTGGGGCCATCGCACCCTGAAGGCGCTCCTGGACTCCGAGCACGACGTCGTGATGGTTGTGACCCACCCCAAGAGCGAGCACGCCTACGAGAAGATCTGGAGCGACTCGGTCGCCGACCTCGCCGAGGAGCACGGCGTCCCGGTCGTCATCCGCAACCGCCCGGACGACGAGGAACTGTTCCAGCAGCTCAAGGAAGCCGACGCGGACATCCTCGTCGCGAACAACTGGCGCACCTGGATACCGCCGCGCATCTACACGCTGCCGCGCCACGGCACCCTGAACATCCACGACTCCCTCCTCCCGAAGTACGCGGGCTTCTCCCCCCTCATCTGGGCCCTCATCAACGGCGAGCCCGAAGTCGGCGTCACCGCCCACATGATGGACGAGGTGCTCGACGCCGGCGACATCGTCATGCAGCAGGCGGTCCCCGTCGGCCCGGCGGACACGACCACGGACCTGTTCCACAAGACGGTCGACCTCATCGCCCCGGTGACCATCGCCGCCCTCGACCTGATCGCCTCCGGCACGACCGAGTTCACCCAGCAGGACCGCTCCCAGGCCACCTTCTTCCACAAGAGGGCCGAGGAGGACATCCGCATCGACTGGTCCTGGCCCGCCGAAACCCTGGAGCGCCTGATCCGCGCCCAGTCGGCCCCGTACCCCGCGGCCTTCACCTTCCACAAGGGCAAGCGCCTGGAGATCCTCACGGCCGTCGTCTCCGAGGGCCGCTACGGCGGCACCCCCGGCCGCATCTTCTACCGCGAGGGCGAAGGCGTGGTCATCGTCGCCGGCGCGGACGCCCGCACGGGCCGCAACCACGGCCTGGCCATCACCTCCGTCCGCACCGAGGACGGCACGGAACTCCCGGCCACGCAGTACTTCAAGTCCATGGGCGGCTATCTCACGACCCGCCCGTAACCGGGCCCCCGCACCCCGGCCCGCCCAGGACGGTCCCCGGGCGGGCCGGCCGTACGTCCGGCGCCGTCGCGCCGGACCGTACCGCTCACCACCGCCCCGCGCTCCCGCCGTTTCTGACACTTATCTGTCGCGGGGTTTGCGGGGCGCCGACGTTTCCGTGGGAAGCGTCGGGAACCTCACCGAGTCCTGGAGCGGCGCGTCTTGAGGGGGCGGGCGGCGCCTGCCGATGCTGGAGGGGACGGTTCTTCGGTGTCGGGTGGGAGGGGGAGGGCGGATGGGCGTCGTGTCATCGCCGGTGTCGCCCGGGGTACGCCGGGTGACGCTCGGGTCCGGTCGGGAGGCGCCCGTGACGGGGCTGCTGGCCGGACCGGAACCCCAGGACGGGCCCGGGCCGGCCCGCGCGCTGATCGTCGCGCTGCACGGCGGCGGGATGAGCGCCGGGTACTACGACGGGCAGGCCCACCCGGACGTGTCCCTCCTCGCTCTCGGGGCGCGGCTCGGCTACGCGGTGCTCGCGCTGGACCGGCCGGGGTACGGGCCGTACGCCGGGCTGGAGCCCGACGGCCAGGGCGTCGCCGACCAGGCCGGGGCCGTCGGAGAGGCGCTGGAGGAGGTCGCCGGGGAGCTGCCGGTGCTGCTGCTCGGGCACTCCTTCGGCGGCAAGGTCGCCCTCTCGCTGGCGGCGGACCGGCCGCCGCCCGGGCTGGTGGGCGTGGACGTGTCGGGGGTGGGGCACCGGCTGGCCGTACCGGCCGGGCGGGCCGCGCGGGGGGCGGGGTTCGGTACCCGGCAGCTCGACTGGGGTCCGACCTTCGGGCTCTATCCGCCGGGCACCTTCCGTGCCAGCCGGTCGGTGGTGGCACCGATGCCGAGGCGGGAAGTGGAGTCGGTGGCCGGGTGGACCGGTGGCGGCGCGGACGTCCTCGGGCGCGTCACCGTGCCCGTGCGCTTCACGTTCGCCGAGCACGAGGCGTGGTGGCTGCACGGGCCCGACGACGTGGCGGATCTGACGGGCCGGCTGGCCCGGGCGCCACGGGTGGTGGTGGACCGGCTGGCCGGTGCGGGACACAACGTGAGTCTCGGCTGGGCGGCCCGCACCTACCACCTGCGGGTCTTCGCGTTCCTGGAGGAGTGCCTGGCGGCGGGCGGCGCGCCCGCGGGGCCGGAGTCGTGAGGGCCGGCTTCGGCGAGGTCTTCCGCGCCCTGCGCGTCCGGGACTTCCGGCTGTTCGTCCTCGGCCAGATCGTGTCGGTGGCCGGCACGTGGATGATGGTCGTCGCGCAGGACTGGCTCGTCCTCGCCCGCACCGGCGGGTCGGCGAGCGCCCTGGGCACGGTGACCGCCTTGCAGTTCGCTCCCCTGCTGCTCTTCACCCTCTACGGGGGCCGGCTCGCCGACCGGTACGACAAGCGGGCCCTGCTGACGGTCGCGAACGCGCTGTCGTGCGCCCTGGCCCTGGCACTCGCGGTGCTGGTCCTGGCGGACGAGGTCCGGCTGTGGCACGTGTACGTCTTCGCGTGCGCGCTCGGCGTGGTGAACTCGGTCGAGGTGCCCGCGCGGATGGCGTTCGTCGGGGAGCTCGTCGGATCGGAGCTGCTGCCCAACGCCTCGGCGCTCAGCGCCGCGTACTTCAATGTCGCCCGCGTCGTCGGCCCGGCCCTGTCGGGGCTGCTGATCTCGGTGGCCGGCGTCGGCTGGGTGATGCTGCTGAACGCGGCGAGTTACGCGGCCACCCTCCTCGCCCTGCGCCTGATGCGGGGCGGGACGGGGCGGGCGGGGCGGCGCGGCGACCGGGTGCGGGTGCTGGACGGGCTGAAGGCGGCCGGCCGCTTCGACCTGGCGGTGCCGCTGCTGCTGGTGGCGGTGGTGGGGCTGTTCGGTCTCAACTTCCAGCTGACGCTGCCGCTCCTGGCCGCGCAGGTGCATCACGCCGGCGCCTCGACCTTCGGTGTGGTGACCGCCGTCTTCGCGGCCGGGTCGCTGATGGCCGCGCTGGCCACGACCGTGCGGCGGGGCCGGCCCTCGGCCCGCCTGGTGGCCGGGGCGGCCGTCGGCTTCGGCGTGCTGGAGGCCGCCGTGGGCGTGGTGTCTTCGTACGGGCCGTCCATGGTGCTGCTCTTCCTCACCGGAGGGGCGTCGATCTTCTTCGTGCAGGCCGCCAACCACCGGATCCAGCTGGGTGTCCCGCCCGAGCTGCGCGGCCGGGTCCTGGCCCTGTACACGCTGATCCTCCAGGGGTCGACGCCTCTGGGCGCGCTGCTCGTCGGCGTGCTCGCCGACCGGTGGGGGGTGCGGTGGGGGTTCGTCGCCGGCGGGCTGGTGTCCCTGGCGGCGGGGCTCGGGGCGGTCGCGGCCGGGCGCCGGGGCGAGCGGGGAGACCGGGGCGAAGGCGGGGACGGGATCGGGGCCGGGGCCGCCGAGGCCGCCGTGCGGGGGCGGGAGCCGTCCGGGGAACGGGCCCGGCCGTGAGGGAGCTGCCCGGGGCGGGGGCCGTGGAGGTGTGGCTGCTGGGCCTTCCGGCCGGGGCCGCGGGCGCGGCCACGGGCGGGGCCTCGGAGGCGTACGGGCTGCTCGACGAGGAGGAGCGGCGCCGCGCCCGGGAGTTCCGGACGGCGGGCGGCCGTGACCGGTACGTGTGGGCCCACGCGATGCTGCGGCGGGTGCTGGCCCCGTACACGGGGGTGGCCGCGGCGGAGCTGCGGTTCGGCCGCGAAGGGCGGTACGGGCGGCCGGTGGTGCGGGGTGCCGGGGCGCCGGTCGGCTTCTCGCTGTCGCACAGTCACGCGCTGGTGGCCGTCGCCGTGGCGGCGGGCGCCGTCGGTGTGGACGTCCAGCGGGAGTGCCCGCCGGGGACGGTCGAGGCGTGCCTGCCGAGGCTGCACCCGCGCGAGCGGGCGGAGCTGGAGCGGCTGTCCCCGTCGCGGCGGACGGCGCAGTTCACCCGGCTGTGGGCGCGCAAGGAGGCGTACCTCAAGGGCCTGGGAACGGGGCTCGGGCGTCCGCCGCGCGCCGACTACCTGGGGGAAGGGGAGCCGGCGGCCCGGCCGGCGGGGTGGGGCGTGGGCGGGGTGGCCGCCCCGGCCGGATACGCGGCGGCGGTGGCCGTGCCCGTGCCCGCCGGGGGGACGTGGTCGGTACGGACCGTGGGCTCAGCCGGCCTCGTGGGGTGAGGCCTTCCGGGCGGGGTCGGATCGGGTGGCGGGGTCGGATCGGGTGCTGGGGTCGGTTCGGGTGGAGTCGGTCGGCGGCGTCCCGTGGAGTGCGCGCGTACGGCCGGGGATCGCGTCGAGCAGGGCGCGGGTCCAGGGGTCCCGGGGCTCGGTGAACACGGTCTCGACGGGGCCCGTCTCGACGATCCGGCCGTGCCGCATCACGGCGACGCGGTGGGCGATCTGGCGTACGACGGCCAGGTCGTGGGTGATGAAGAGGTAGCTCAGGCCGTCCTCCCGCTGGAGTTCCGTGAGCACGTCGAGGACGCGGGCCTGCGCCGAGACGTCGAGGGCGGAGACGGGTTCGTCGCAGACCACGAGGTCGGGGCGCAGGGCCAGGGCGCGGGCGATGGCGACCCGCTGGCGCTGCCCGCCGGAGAGCTCGGAGGGGCGCCGGCGGGCGACGGCCGCGGGCAGGTGGACGCGTTCGAGGAGTTCGGTCACCCGCCGGGAGCGTTCGGCGCGGTCGGCGACGCGGAACGCGCGGAGGGGTTCCGCGACGATCTCGGCGACGGGGAGCCGCGGGTCGAGCGAGGTGTAGGGGTTCTGGTAGACGATCTGGAGGCGGCGGCGCAGCGCGCGCAGGGCGGTCCCCCTCAGACGGGTGATGTCTTGGCCGTCGAAGGTGATCCGGCCCGCCGTCGGGGTGGTCAGGCGCAGCAGCAGCCGGGCCGTCGTGGACTTGCCGGAGCCGGACTCGCCGACCAGGGCGAGGGTTTCGCCGCGCGCGATGCGCAGGCTGACGCCGTCGACGGCGGGGGGCGTGGGGCCGTGGGGACCGGTGCGGTGGCGCGGGAACTCCTTGACGAGCCCCTCGGCGGTCAGCAGGTCGGGGACGGCGGCGCCGCGCCGGGCGGCGGGGAGGGTGACGCGGGCGGGGGCGAAGGCGGGGACGGCGGCCAGCAGGGACCGGGTGTAGGGGTGCTGGGGTGAGGTGAGGACCTCGTGGGTGGGGCCGGTCTCGACGATGCGGCCCCGTGCCATGACGGCGATCCGCTGGGCCCGGTCGGTGGCCACGCCGAGGTCGTGGGTGATCAGCAGGACGGCGGTGCCCGAGGTGCGGGTGAGCATGTCGAGGTGGTCGAGGATGGTGCGCTGGACGGTGACGTCGAGGGCGCTGGTGGGTTCGTCGGCGATGAGGAGGCGGGGGCGGGCGGCGAGGGCGATGGCGATGAGGGCGCGCTGCCGCATGCCGCCGGAGAGTTCGTGGGGGTACTGGCGGGCCCGCTCCCGCGGCCGGTCGAGGCCGGCTTCGCCGAGGAGTTCGGCGGCCCGGTCGAGGGCGCCGCCGCGGTCGGGTGCGAGCCCGTGCAGGAGGAGCACCTCGGCGACCTGGGCGCCGATGCGCTGCACGGGGTTGAGGGAGACGGCCGGGTCCTGCGGGACGAGGCCGATGGCCCGGCCCCGGTGCGCGCGCAGGACGGCCTCGTCGGCTCCCGCCAGGTCGGTCCCGGCGTACCGGATCGTGCCGGCGTCGATACGGGCACCGGGCGGGAGGAGACCGAGGACGGCGTGGGCGGTGGTGCTCTTGCCGGAGCCGGACTCGCCGACGAGGGCGAGGACGTCGCCGGGCCGGACGGTGAGGTCGACGCCCCGGACGGCGGGGACGGGGGCGGCGCGGCTGCCGTAGGTGATGGTCAGGTTCCGTACGGCGAGCAGCGGATCCGCACCGGTCCGCGCCGGTGCGTCCGCGTCCGCGTTCGCGTCCGGGCTGGTTTCCGCGCCTGCCGGCGAGGTGGTGGTCATGGTGTCTCCCTCGCCTCGCCGTCGAGGGCGCGGGCGATGCGGTTGGCGGCCAGGACGGTGGCCGCGAGGGTGAGTCCGGGCAGGGTGGTGAGCCACCAGCCGGCGGCGAGGTAGTCGCGTCCGGAGGCGACGAGGGCGCCCCACTCGGGCTGCGGCGGGCGGGCGCCGTACCCGAGGAAGGAGAGGGAGGACACCTGGAGGACGACGGCGCCGAAGTCGACGGCCGCGTAGACGAGGACGGGTGCGGCGGCGTTCGGCAGGACGTGGCGCAGCAGCACCGCGTACCAGCGGACGCCGCCCGCGCGCGCGGCCTCGACGTACGGGGTGCGGGCGACGCGCTGGACCTCGGTGCGCATGATGCGGGCGAACATGGCGACGCTGGTGACGCCGACCGCGACGGCGACCTCGACGGTGCCGAAGCCGAGGGCGGTCACCAGGGCGAGGGAGAGCAGCAGTCCGGGGACGGCGAGCAGGACGTCGGTGAGGCGCATCAGGGCGGCGTCGGCCCGCCCGCCGAGGTATCCGGCGAGGAGGCCGACGAGCGAGCCGGCGACGAGCCCCACGGCGACGGCGAGTCCGGTGGCGCGCAGGGTGAGGGCGCTGCCGTGCACGACGCGGGCGTACAGGTCGCGGCCGAGCTGGTCGGTGCCGAAGGGGTGGTCCGCGCCCGGGGGCACGAGCCGTTCGCCGGGGACGCCGGCGAGGGGGTCGCGGCCGGTGAGGAGGGAGGGGAAGAGCGCCGCGAGCAGGACGACGGCGAGGAGGGCGACGGACAGGAGGAGTCCCGGCCTGCTCAGCCAGAAGGCGAGCGCGCCGCGGGTCCGGGAGCGGGGGGCGGGCAGGGGGGAGGAGGACTGGGGGGCCGGGGCATCGACGGAGTGCACGGCGAGGTCGCTCACGCGGTCACCGCCGGGCGGTCGGTCGCCGCGATGCGGGGGTCGAGGAGCGGGTGGACGAGGTCGACGACGAGGTTCGCGGTGACGTACACGAGGGCTCCGAGGACCACGAGCCCCTGGACGACGGGGATGTCCTGGGTGGTGACCGCCGTCGCGGTGAGCCGGCCGACGCCGGTGCGGGCGAAGACGGTCTCGACCACGACGGAGCCGGCGAGGACACCGCCGGTGAGGAGTCCGGCGACGGTCAGCGGCGGGGCGAGGGCGTTGCGGGCGGCGTGCCGGAGGTGGACGCGGGCCCGGCCCGCGCCCTTGGCGCGCGCGGTGTCGGTGTACGGCTCCGCGAGCGCGGTCCGCAGGCTCTTGGCGAAGACCTGGGCGACGAGCCCGGAGGCGGGCAGGGCCAGGGTCACCGAGGGAAGGATCAGGGAGCTCCAGCCCTCGTTGCCGAAGGCGGGCAGCAGGCCCCAGCGGAACGAGACCAGTTGGACGAGGAGGAGCCCGGTCCAGAAGGTGGGCGCCGACACGCCGGCGGCCGGCAGCGACAGCAGGAGCTGCCGCAGCCAGCGCCGCCGGGTGTAGGTGCCGAGCAGGGCGATCGCGCCGCCGAGCGGGAGGGCCAGGAGGAGCGTGGCGCCGGCGAGCTGGAGGGTGGCGGGCAGGGCCTCGGTGATGAGTTCCGCCACCGGCCGCCCGCCGTGCACCGAGGTGCCCAGGTCGCCGCGTACGGCGTTCCGGAGCGCGGTCGCGTACTGCTCGGGCACCGGCCGGTCGAGGCCGTAGCGGGCGCGCAGTTCGGCGACCTGCTCCGGGCTGACCGAGCTGGCGTCGCCGCCGCCCGCGGCCATGATGGTCACCGGGTCGCCGGGCAGCAGGTAGAGCACGGCGAAGGAGACCGTGTACGCGGCCCACAGCACGAACAGGGCCTGGGCGAGGACGCGCGGGAGGCGGCGCTTCACCGGTGCGTCTCCGTTTCCGCTTCCGCAGCCGCTTCCGCAGCCGCTTTCGTTTCCGTTTCCGCTTCCGCTTCCGGGGGCCTTGCCGGCCGGTGGCGGGCGGTCACGACAGCCACGTGTCGTGGAACTGGAGGCGGGAGGAGGAGTCGAAGGTCAGGTCGCGCACCTTCTTGGAGACCGCAAAGACGCTCGTCATCTCGAACACCGGGATCTGGTAACCCTGTTCGAGTATGCGGCGCTGTGCGGCGGCGACCTGGGCGGCACGGCGGGCGGGGTCGGTCTCCGCGGCCTGGGCGTCGAGGTCGCGCTGGAGCGTGGCGTCGTCGATGCGGGAGAGGTTGAGCAGCTTCGAGGAGAACGCGGTCCGCAGGATGTCGGGATCGGTGCGGGTGCCGTTGCCCCACGCGAGGTCGTAGTCGCCGGCCCCCCTGGACTTCTGGTAGTCGGCGACGGACAGGACGCTCAGGGTGAGCTGGATGCCGGCCTTCTTGACCTGTTGCTGGATCAGTTCGAGCGCGGACTGGTTGGGGCCGAAGTTGGTGCCGAGGATGACCTTCAATTCGAGCCGGCGTCCGTCCTTGACGCGGATCCCGTCGTCGCCGGCGCGCCATCCGGCCTCCTCCAGCACGGACTTGGCGCGGTCGACGTCGTGGGTGAGGAGGTCCCGGTTGTCGTGGTAGGCGTCGGTGGTCGCGGCGAGTGAGCTGGTGGCCGGACGGTAACTGGGGCTGAGGACGGTGGCGACGACCTCGTCGCGGTCGACGGCGGCCTGGAGGGCGCGGCGGACGGCGAGGTCCTTGGCGACGGGGCTCGCGGTGTTGGCGCTGAGCGCCACGGGCACACCGGGGCTGGAGCGGCCGACGACGGAGACCTGCTGTCCCTTGAGGAGGGCCTCGTCCTGGGGTGCCACTCCGGCGAAGGCGTCGATCTGGCCCGAGGTGAGGCTGCCGGAGCGGACGCCGGACTCGGGGACGACGCGGAAGGTGATGCCGTCGAGGCGGGCCGCGCCGGGGCTCTTCCAGAGGGAGGAGCCCCAGGCGTAGTCGTCGCGGCGGCCGAGTTCGACGGAGGTGTCGGGGGTGTAGCTCTTCAGGGTGAAGGGGCCCGAGCCGACGAGGGGGCCGGTGCAGCGCTGCTCGGCGGTGCGGCCCAGGGAGGCGGGGCTGAGAAGGCCCAGGGTGGGCGTGGAAGTGGCTTGGAGGAACTGGGCGTTGGGGCCGTTGAAGCTGATCTCGACGGTGTGCGCGTCGACGACCCGGGTCGCCTTGTAGCCCTGAAGGAAGCCGGCCCCGAGGATCGAGCGGGCGCCGAGGGCGTGGATGGCGTCGAAGTTGGCCTTCACGGCCGCCGCGTCGAGCGGGGTCCTGTCGCTGAAGGTGGCGTCGGTGCGCAGCTTGAAGGTGAACCGGGAGGCGCCCTCGCCGACCTCCCAGGAGCTCGCGAGCCAGGGCACGATCTTCCCGGTCTTCGGGTCCTGGTCGGTGAGCGAGTCGACGATGCCCCGGGTCACGTACATCGCGTCGCTGGTGGCGGCCTGGTGCGGATCGACGCAGGTGGGGTCGGAGGAGAGCGCGAAGGTGAGGTTCCCTCCGGAGCGGGAGCCCGCGCCCTTCCCGGCGTCGGAGCCGGCGGCGGTGCAGGCCGTGAGCGGCAGTGCGAGGAGGAGTACGGAGGTGACGGTGGCGACGGAGGCCCGGCGTCTGGGCTCCGCGGGGGTGCGGGGAGGCGTCTGGGTACGGGTGGCGGGCATGGCGGGGTGACTCCTGTCGTGCGCGTGGTGACGTGCGTGCGATGACGTGCGTGCGGTGACGTGCGTGCGTGCGGTGAAGGCGGACGGAACGTCCGGGGTTCGAAGGGGGCCAAGGGCGCGAGTGGCGAAGGGGCGAAGGGGCGTTACGGAAGCGAGCGGCCTTCCGGGGGCACGGGCGTCAGGTGCGGCCGAAGCGGAACCCGACGCCGCGTACGGTGACGATCCAGTCCGGGGCCCCCAACTTGGTCCGGATGGCGCTGACATGGGTGTCGATGGTGCGGCTGGCCCGGGCGTCGGGCACGGATCCCTCGCGGTAGCCCCACAGGTCGGCCATGAGCCGGGCGCGGGAGTGCACGATGTACGGCTCGGCGGCCAGACGGTGCAGCAGGTCGAACTCCTTGCGGGTGAGCTTGATCAGGCGCCCGTTGAGCCGCGCCTCCCGGGTCGCGGGGTCGATGCACAGCGACCCGCGGGCCAGCACGGCCGACGTCCGGCGGGAGGCCGCCCGCGTGGGGCGGGTCCTGCGGAGCACCGCCTCGATGCGGGCGATGAGTTCGCGCGGCCCGTAGGGCTTGGCGAGGCAGTCGTCGGCGCCGGCCTGAAGGCAGAGGACGCGGTCGAGTCCGCGGTCGGCGGAGGCGAAGGCGATGAGCGGGATGTCGCTCGTGGCGCGCACGGCCCGGCACACCTCCAGACCGTCGATGTCGGGTAACCGCAGGTCCAGGAGGAGCAGGTCGAATTCTTCATGCATATCCAGGGCTTCGGCCCCGGTCACGCATTTCATCGCGTCAAATCCATGGCGTTTCAGCTCGTCGCTGATGAATGAACTCTCCGTCAGGTCGGAATCGACCACCAGTGCATGCATTCAAATCCCCCGGTTCCATGCCATGGCCGTACGAGTGCGCAGCCTGGCAGTGCCTTGCTTGTCGTCACAACCCCGGTCTCGAACAATTCACAAGCCTGTAAAGAGGGCGGGGAGCGGCGTCGACGGCGCTCCGAGACCTGTCGGGTGACAAGTGTCGAGGCTAGGCACACCTTGGGTTTCCGGCAGTGACCGGGGTCACAGGCCGGGTGGTGGGGTGCGCTCGGCCCGGTCCGGTCCGGCAGATTTGCAGTTCCCCTGACATTCGCTTGTCAATTTCTTTGCGGGGCCCGCCAGGTTGACTCTGGCTTCACAACTCCTTTTGCCGGTCCTGAGATTCGCGGGTTGAAAACGCCGGACGGCCGGGCCGACGATATTCATGGCCGTCACCGCCCCGAAAAAGCGGCGCACCGCGGGGAACAGCTGGAATTCCCGCGATCGGTCGCACGAAAGTCGTGAGACCCGGCCGTTGTGAGACCCGACCGTTGTGAGAGGAGAGCCGTATGGACGCGTCCGTCGTGGTCGTGGGGGCGGGACCGGCCGGTCTGGCCCTGGCCGGGGAGCTGCGGCTGGCCGGCGTCGGTGTCGTGGTGCTGGAGCGGCTGGCCGCGCCCACCGGCGAGTCGCGCGGGCTGGGACTGACGATCCGCACGATGGAGACGTTCGACCAGCGCGGGCTGCTGCCCCGCTTCGGCGGCCCCGTGACGAGCCCGCAGGGCCACTTCGGCGGCATCCCGCTGGACTTCGGCGTCCTGGACGGCGCGCACAAGGCGGCCAAGGCCGTCCCGCAGTCGCTCACCGAGAGCGTGCTGGAGTCCTGGGCCCGCGGGCTCGGCGCCGACGTCCGGCGCGGTCACCTCTTCCTCGGCTTCGAGGAGGACGCCGAGGGCGTCCGGGTGCGCGCCGAGGGCCCGGACGGGCCGCTGACCCTGGCGGCGCGGTACCTCGTCGGCGCGGACGGCGGCCGCAGCGCGGTGCGCAAGCAGGCCGGGTTCGACTTCCCCGGTACGGAGGCGACCACCGAGCTCCTGCTCGCCGACGTGCGCGGGGTGGAGGTGGCGCCGCGAGGCATCGGTGAACTGGTCCCCGGCGGCATGGTCATGTCCGCGCCGCTCGGCGACGGCGTCCATCGCCTGATCGTCGGGGAGCGCGGCACGCCGCCCCGCCGCCGTACCGCGCCGCCCCGCTTCGAGGAGGTCGCCGACACCTACAAGCGCCTGACCGGGGACGACATCGCGCACGGCGAACCGGTGTGGGTCAGCGCCTTCACGGACGCCGCCCGGCTCGTCACCGAGTACCGGCGGGGCCGCGTGATCCTGACCGGCGACGCCGCCCACATCCATCTGCCGGCCGGCGGGCAGGGCATGAACACCGGCATCCAGGACTCGGTCAACCTGGGCTGGAAACTGGCCGCCGTCCTCCAGGGACGGGCGCCCGCCACCCTCCTCGACACCTACCACTCCGAACGGCACGCCGTGGGCCGCCGGCTGCTCGCCAACACCCAGGCACAGAGCCTGCTGATCCTTGGCGGTGCCGAAGTGGGGCCGCTGCGCGAGGTGCTGGGCGAGCTCGTCTCGTACGAGGAGGTGGCCCGCCACCTCGCCGCGAAGGTGAGCGGCCTGGAGATCCGCTACGACGTCGGCGCCGGCACCCATCCGCTGCTCGGCGCCCGGCTGCCCGCGCTGCCCCTGACCGTGGCCGGCCGGACCACCGGCAGCGCCGAACTGCTGCACCGGGGCCGCGGCGTCCTGCTCGACCTCGACGACAACCCGTGGCTGCGCCGCCGGGCCGCCCCCTGGAGCGACCGTGTGGACGTGGTGACCGCCGCGCCCCTGGGACCCGTCCCGCACGGCAGTACGGCCGTGCTCCTGCGGCCCGACGGCTACGTGGCGTGGGCGGCGCCCGGCAGCCACGACGACCTGCCCACCGCCCTGGACCGCTGGTTCGGACCCCCGGCCACCGCGGCCCGGGGGTCCCGCCCGGCACCCGCCTGACCACACACCCCGCCCGCGCGCCCACCCCCACCCACCTACACGCCCACGCCCACGCCCACGCCCACCCACACCCACACCCACACGTCAGACCTTACCCACCCCCACCGCACCGGCTCCTGAGAGAGGTATCGATGCACAGCACCCTGATCGTCGCCCGGCTCACCGGCTCGGACGACGAGGTCGCCCGGCTCTTCGGCGCGTTCGACGCGACCGAGATGCCCCACCTGATGGGCACCCGCAGGCGCCAGCTCTTCGCCTACCGCGGCCTGTACTTCCACCTCCAGGACTTCGACGACACCGACGGCGGCAGCCGCATCGAGGGCGCCAAGAGCGACCCGCGGTTCGTCTCCATCAGCGACGACCTGAAGCCGCACATCGAGGCGTACGACCCCGCCACCTGGCGCTCCCCCGCGGACGCCATGGCCCGGCGCTTCTACCATTGGAGCGCCCGGTGACCCGGCCCGACGACCGCCGGGTCGTGATCACCGGGATCGGGGTGACGGCCCCCGGCTCCCTCGGCACCAAGAACTTCTGGCAGCTGCTGACCGACGGCCGCACCGCGACCCGCCGGATCTCCTTCTTCGACCCCTCGCCGTTCCGCTCCCAGATCGCCGCCGAGGTCGACTTCGACGCCGAGCTGGCCGGGCTGACCCCCCAGGAGATCCGGCGCACGGACCGGGCCGCGCAGTTCGCGATCGTGACCGCCAGGGAGGCCGTGGCGGACAGCGGGCTCGACCTGGACGCCCTCGACCCGTCCCGGACCGGCGTCACCATCGGCAGCGCCGTCGGCGCGACCACCGGCCTCGACCAGGAGTACCGCACGGTCAGCGACGGCGGCCGGCTCGACGTCGTGGACGGCACCTACGCGGTACCGCACCTGTACAACTTCCTGGTCCCCAGCTCCTTCGCCACCGAGGTCGCCTGGGCCGTCGGCGCCGAGGGACCCAGCACCGTGATCTCCACCGGCTGCACCTCGGGGCTCGACGCCGTCGGGTACGCGGCCGACGTCATCCGCGACGGCCTCGCCGACGTGATGGTGGCCGGCGCGACCGACGCCCCCATCTCCCCCATCACCGTGGCCTGCTTCGACGCCATCAAGGCCACCACCGCCCGCAACGACGACCCCGAGCACGCCTCGCGGCCCTTCGACGCCAGCCGCAACGGCTTCGTCCTGGGCGAGGGCTGCGCCGTCTTCGTCCTGGAACGCCTCGACCGGGCCCGCGCCCGCGGCGCCCACGTCTACGCGGAGATCGCCGGCTACGCCACCCGTTCCAACGCCTTCCACATGACGGGCCTGCGCCCCGACGGCCGGGAGATGGCCGAGGCGATCCGGGTGGCCCTCGACGAGGCCCGCCTCGCCCCCGACGCCGTCGACTACATCAACGCGCACGGCTCCGGCACCAAGCAGAACGACCGCCACGAGACCGCCGCCTTCAAGGCGAGCCTCGGCGAGCACGCGTACCGCACCCCGGTCAGCTCCATCAAGTCGATGGTCGGGCACTCGCTCGGCGCGATCGGCTCCATCGAGATCGCCGCCTCGGCGCTCGCCATGGAGCACCACGTCGTCCCGCCGACGGCGAACCTCCACACCCCCGACCCCGAGTGCGACCTGGACTACGTACCCCTGACCGCGCGCGACCAGCTCGTGGACGCCGTCCTCTCGGTCGGCAGCGGCTTCGGCGGCTTCCAGAGCGCCATCGTCCTCGCCCGGCCCGACCGGAGCACGCGATGAGCGCCCGCGCCGTGGTGACCGGCCTCGGCGTCGCCGCCCCCAACGGCCTCGGCCTGGAGGAGTACTGGTCCAACACCCTCGCCGGGCGCAGCGCCATCCGGGAGGTCACCCGCTTCGACGCCTCCTCCTACCCGTCGCGGCTCGCCGGCGAGATCGGCGGCTTCGAGGCCGGAGAGCACCTGCCGGGCCGGCTGCTGCCGCAGACGGACCGGATGACCCGGCTCGCGCTGGTCAGCGCCGACTGGGCGCTCGCCGACGCCGGGGTGGCGCCGGACGAGCTGCCGGACTACGCCGCCGGTGTGATCACGGCGAGCCACTCGGGCGGTTTCGAGTTCGGGCAGAACGAGCTGAAGGCGCTGTGGAGCCGGGGCGGGCAGTACGTCTCCGCGTACCAGTCCTTCGCCTGGTTCTACGCCGTCAACAGCGGCCAGATCTCCATCCGCAACAAGCTGCGCGGCCCCAGCAGCGTCGTCGTCAGCGACCAGGCCGGCGGTCTGGACGCGGTGGCGCAGGCCCGTAGGCAGGTCCGCAAGGGGACCTCGCTGGTGGTGTCCGGCGCCGTCGACGCCTCCATCTGCTCCTGGGGCTGGGTGGCCCAGCAGGCCGGCGGGCGGCTGACGACGAGCGACGACCCGGAGCGGGCCTACCTGCCCTTCGACGAGGACGCCTCCGGGCACGTGCCGGGCGAGGGCGGCGCGCTGCTGGTCGTGGAGGACGAGGAGCACGCCCGGCGCCGGGGCGCGCCCCGGGTGTACGGCGAGATCGCCGGTCACGCGGCGACGATGGACCCCCGGCCGGGCAGCGACCGCGCCCCGGGCCTGCGGCGGGCGATCGAGCTGGCGCTGGCCGACGCGCAGGCGGCACCGGGCGACATCGACGTCGTCTTCGCGGACGCCGCCGCCGTTCCGGAGCTCGACCGGATCGAGGCGCGGACGCTGGCCGAGGTGTTCGGCCCGCGCGGCGTCCCGGTCACCGCGCCGAAGACGATGACGGGCCGGCTCTACTCCGGGGCGGCGCCGCTCGACCTGGCCGCCGCGCTGCTCGCCCTGCGCGACGGGGTCGTTCCGCCGACCGTCGCCACCCGGCCCGACCCCGCCCACGCCCTCGACCTGGTCACCGGCGCGCCGCGCGAGGCCCGGCTGCGTACCGCGCTCGTCCTGGCCCGCGGCCAGGGCGGCTTCAACTCCGCGCTCGTGGTCCGCGCGGTGGACCACTGACCGCTGCCCCGGCCCTGCGCCCGTTCCCGCACAACGTCCCGCGCAATGCCCTGCACAACGCCCTGCACAAGGTCCCGCGCAACGCCCTGCGCAATGCCCTGCACAAGGTCCCGCGCAACGCCCCAC